>JAWWPM010000569.1:0-10416 GCA_033854915.1 Nocardioidaceae bacterium | reverse complement strand
AGACACGATCTACGAGCGTCCCCACCACCCTTACACGCAGGCCCTGCTCTCGGCCGCGCCCGACGTCAGGCAGGCCGCGATCGGCGGCCGCCGCGAGCGGATCCGGCTCGAGGGCGACGTACCCTCGCCGATCAACCCGCCGAGCGGCTGCCGCTTCCGCACCCGGTGCTGGATGGCGCAGGAGATCTGTGCCAAGCAGGAGCCGCCGCTGCTGCAGATCGGCAAGAAGCACAAGGTCGCCTGCCACTTCGCCGGCGTGTACGGCGAGCAGCCCACCCGCCCCGTGACCGCGAGCCTGCTCGGGGTCGACGACGCGGGCAACCCGGCTCCCGGCGCGAGCCCCGTGGACCAGATCCACGACCAGCCCGGCTTCGCCGACACGTGGTACGACCTCAAGGACGGCTCGACGACCTCAGCCTGACCCGAAGCGGTCACCGGCCGGGTGGGCACCCGCCGTACGCTGCACCCCGTGGACGAGCTCTTCGATGCCGAGGCACTGCGACCGGTCCCTCAGGCCACCCCCGGCGCCGGCTCGTTGCAGGCCAACACGCACGCCTCGGCGCCGCTCGCGGTGCGGATGCGGCCGCGCACGCTCGACGAGCTGGTCGGCCAGCCTCAGCTGCGCGCCGAGGGCTCACCGCTGCGGCAGCTGATCGAGGGCGGCAAGGCCCTGTCGCTGCTGCTGTGGGGCCCGCCTGGCACGGGCAAGACCACCATCGCCGCGATCGTGAGCGGCACCACCGACCGGGCGTTCGTCGAGGTGTCGGCGGTGTCGGCCGGCGTCAAGGAGGTACGCGCCGCGATCGAGCAGGCGCGCTCCGACCTGACCCATCGGGGCCGCGAGACCGTGCTGTTCGTTGACGAGGTCCACCGCTTCAGCAAGGCCCAGCAGGACGCCCTCCTGCCTGGGGTCGAGAACCGCTGGGTCACCCTGGTCGCGGCCACGACCGAGAACCCGTTCGTCTCGGTGATCTCCCCGCTGCTCTCCCGCAGCCTGCTCCTGCAGCTGGACCCTCTCACCGACGCCGATGTCGCCGACGTCATCGCGCGTGCACTGGTCGACGAGCGGGGGCTCGGCGGCACGCTCACCCTCGACGACGACGCCCGCGACCATCTGGTCCGGCTGGCCGGCGGCGACGCCCGTCGCGCGCTGACCTATCTGGAGGCGGCCGCCGGCGCGGCCGGGGCCACCGGTGGCGCAGTGATCGACGTGGCCACGGCCGAGACGGCGGTCGACCGGGCGGCGGTCCGCTACGACCGACAGGGCGACCAGCACTACGACGTGATCTCGGCGTTCATCAAGTCGCTGCGGGGCTCCGACGCCGACGCCGCACTGCACTACCTGGCCCGGATGTTCGAGGCCGGGGAGGACCCGCGCTTCATCGCCAGGCGGCTGGTGGTCCTGGCCAGCGAGGACATCGGTCTGGCCGACCCGACCGCGCTGACCACGGCCGTCGCCGCCGCGCAGGCGGTCCAGCTGATCGGGATGCCCGAGGCGCGGCTCAACCTGGCCCAGGCCACCATCGCGCTGGCCGTGGCCCCCAAGTCCAACGCGGTGATCAAGGCGATCGAGGCGGCCAGTGCCGACGTCCGGGCCGGCAAGATCGGCCAGGTGCCGCCCCACCTGCGCGACGCGCACTACCAGGGGTCGAAGAGCCTCGGCCACGGCACGTCGTACACCTACAGTCACGATGCGCCTTACGGCATCGCCGAGCAGCAGTACGCACCCGACGTGATCGCCGACGCGGAGTACTACCAGCCGACCGCGCTGGGAGCCGAGGCCGCGGTCAAGGAGCGTTGGGAGCGCATCCGGCGGATGATCCGCGGACGATAGGGTCGAGCAGTGGGCAAGGACGTCGTCGTGTGGATCGCCGTGGGCGGACTGGCACTGCTGTGCCTGTCCCTGCTGGCCACCGTCGTCGTGACCCGGCGGGCCTGGGTCCGAGACGCCCGCCGGTCGCACGCCGAGCTGGGTGACCTCCGGGCGCGGATCGAGGAGCTCGAGCACCAGCCGGGCCCACGACCGACCACGGCGCCCTCGGTGCCGACCGAGTACCTCATCACCGGCCTCGGCGACGCGCAGACCCACGACGCCGACGCGCCCGCGGGCCGCATCGAGGGAGCGGTGTTCGCCGACACGGTGCTCCGGGAGACGGTGGTCAAGGCCGCCTCCCTGGCCCACGGCGTACGACGCGGCCTGGCGCCGGCGACGCGCAACCGGATCCGGTTCGAGATGAAGCAGGAGGTACGCCGCTCCCGCAAGCAGCGGCGGGCCGACCTGAAGGCCACCCAGCAGAAGCTGCACGCGCAACAACGGCAGGCGATGACCGGAGAGGCCTCATGAGGCGCGGCTTCTGGTTCGCGGCCGGGGCCGGTGCTGGCGCCTACGCCATGGTCCGGGCCCGCCGGGCGGCCGAGGCGTTCACGGCAGACGGCCTGTCCGACCGCTGGCACGCCCTGACGCTGGGGGCCAGGCTGTTCCGCGACGAGGTCGCCCAGGGGCAGGCGGAGGCCGAATTCGACTTGCGTGAGCGGTTCGGCCTCGTGCCTCATGGAGTCCCCGAGCTGGTCGGCTCGACCACCACCACGACCGGGCACACGAACGCGCCGCTGCTGGAGCGGCACCAGGACGAGGAAGGCCAGAGCTGATGGACACCGCGGAGATCCGGCGACGGTTCGTGGCGCACTTCGAGCGGGCGGCTCACACGCCCGTCCCGTCGGCGTCGCTGCTGCTCGACGATCCCAACCTGCTGTTCGTCAACGCCGGCATGGTGCCGTTCAAGCCGTACTTCCTGGGGCAGGAGACGGCGCCGTACGACCGGGCGGTGAGCGTCCAGAAGTGCGTGCGCACCCCCGACATCGAAGACGTCGGGAAGACCACGCGGCACGGCACCTTCTTCGAGATGTGCGGCAACTTCTCCTTCGGCGACTACTTCAAGGAGGGGGCGATCGAGCTGGCGTGGGACCTCGTCACCAGGTCGCAGGCCGACGGTGGCTGGGGTCTGGAGGAGAGCCGGCTGTGGCCGTCGATCCTGCACGGTGACGACGAGGCGCTGCGGCTGTGGATGAAGGTGACCGGGCTGCCCAGCGAGCGGATCGTGAAGCTCGGGCCCAAGGAGAACTACTGGTCGATGGGCGTGCCCGGTCCCGGTGGACCCTGCTCGGAGATCCTCTACGACCGCGGACCGGAGCACGGCCCGGACGGCGAGTTCGAGTTCACCGACCGGATCGAGATGCCGACCAAGCTCGAGGACCGCTACCTCGAGATCTGGAACCTCGTGTTCATGCAGGACGAGCTGAGCGCGGTCAGGTCCAAGGAGGACTTCGACATCGTCGGCCCGCTGCCGAAGCGCAACATCGACACCGGCATGGGCCTCGAGCGGGTCGCCTACCTGCTGCAGGGCGTCGACAACATGTACGAGATCGACGTGATGTACCCCGTGATCGAGAAGGCCGAGCAGCTGACCGGGCGGCGGTACGGCGTCGAGGGCGGCCACGAGGACGATGTGCGGATGCGGGTGGTCTCCGACCACATCCGCAGCTCGTTGATGCTGATCGCCGACGGCGTGACGCCGGGCAACGAGGGCCGCGGCTACGTGCTGCGACGGCTGCTGCGCCGTGCGGTCCGGTCGATGCGGCTGCTCGGCACCGAGGACCGTGTGCTGCCCGAGCTGCTGCCGGTCAGCCGCGACAAGATGGGCGAGACCTACACCGACCTGCACCGCGACTGGGACCGCATCTCGCAGATCGCCTACGCCGAGGAGGACGCGTTCCGGCAGACCCTGCGGGCCGGGACCACGATCTTCGACCAGGCCGCGGCCGACGTGAAGCGCGCCGGGGACAGCGTGCTCAGTGGCGAGCGGGCGTTCGCGCTGCACGACACCTACGGCTTCCCGATCGACCTGACCCTCGAGATGGCGCAGGAGCAGGGCCTCGTCGTCGACGAGGTCGGCTTCCGCGAGCTGATGGGCCAACAGCGTGACCGGGCCAAGGCCGACGCCCGCGCCAAGAAGGGCGCCCACGTCGACGCCACGGCGTACCGCCAGATCGCCGATGCGCTCGGCGGCCCCGTGGACTTCACCGGCTACCGCGAGGTCGTCAGCGAGGGCGCGGTGCGGGGCCTCGTAGCGGCCGGTGGGGTCGTCGACTCCGCACGGGAGGGTGACGAGGTCGAGCTGGTGCTGGACCGCACGCCGTTCTACGCCGAGGGCGGCGGGCAGCTGTCCGACCAGGGCCTGATCGAGCTCGACAACGGCGCGCGCCTCGAGGTCCGTGACGTGCAGTCGCCGATCCGGGGGCTGGTCGTGCACCGCGTGAAGGTGCTCAGCGGCGAGGTGACGCCGGGTCAGGCCGCGCACTCCGCGGTCGACATCGAGCGGCGGCGCTCGATCTCACGCGCCCACACCGCGACCCACATGGTCCACAAGGCGTTCCGCGAGGCCCTCGGTGAGACCGCGACCCAGGCCGGCTCGGAGAACGCGCCGGGCCGCTTCCGCTTCGACTTCTCCGCATCGGGTGCGGTGCCGACGTCGGTGATGAGCGACGTCGAGGCGCGGGTCAACGACGTCATCCTCGACGACCTCTCGGTGCACGCCGAGACGATGAGCCAGGCCGACGCGGTGAAGTCGGGCGCGATGGCGTTGTTCGGCGAGAAGTACGGCGACCAGGTGCGGGTGATCTCGGTCGGCGACTGGGCGCGCGAGCTCTGCGGCGGCACCCACGCCGGACGCTCCGGCCAGCTCGGCTTGATCAAGCTGCTGGGGGAGTCGTCGATCGGCTCGGGCGTACGCCGGGTCGAGGCGCTGGTGGGCGCCGACGCCTACCGCTTCCTGGCCCGCGAGCACGTCCTGGTGGCGCAGCTGTCCGAGGCGCTGAAGACGCGTCCCGAGGACCTGCCCGAGCGGGTCAACGACATCGTGGAGCGGCTCCGCACGGCGGAGAAGGAGATCGAGAAGGTCAGGCTCGGCCAGCTGCTCGCCGGAGGTGCGCAGCTCGCCGCGGACGCGGTCGACGTCGGGGGAGTGCGGCTCGTGGCGCATCGCGTCGACGGTGCCGGCGGTGCCGACGTGCGCAACCTGGCCCTCGACATCCGCGGCCGCCTGCCTCAGGAGCAGGGCGGCGCCGTGGTGATCGTCGGCGCAGCCGACGGCAAGGTTTCGGTCGTGGCGGCGGTGAACGACGCGGGTCGTGCCCGCGGAGTCAGCGCCAACGACCTGGTCGGTGCCGTGGGGCCCTTCGTCGGCGGCCGCGGTGGGGGCAAGGACGACGTCGCCCAGGGCGGCGGCACCGACGCGTCGCGGATCGACGAGGCCCTGGCAGCCGCCCGGGCGACCGTCGCCCGCGCCACCGGGGCCTGAGGGCGGTGCGGCCCGGCGTACGGCTCGGGATCGACCCCGGCGACGCCCGGATCGGCGTCGCCCGCAGCGACCCCTCGGGGTTCCTCGCGACCCCGGTGGAGACCGTGCGCCGGGGCCGGGGCGACCTGTCCCGGATCGTGCGGCTGGCCGCGGAGCAGGAGACCCTCGAGATCGTGGTCGGGCTGCCCCGATCGCTGTCCGGGGGCGAGGGGCCGGCCGCGGTCCGGGTGCGCGAGTGGGCCGCCCAGCTGGCCACCCGGGTGGCCCCGATCCCGGTGCGCCTTCAGGACGAGCGCCTGACGACCGTGTCCGCGGAGGCTATGCTGCGCGACCGGGGGAAGAAGGGCGCCTCACGGAGGGCCGTGGTCGACCAGGCTGCGGCGGTGCTCATCCTGCAGCACTGCCTGGACACCGAGCGCGCGACCGGTCGTCCACCCGGAGAGATCGTCAAGGGAGATCGATGAACGACGACCCGAACGGCCAGGATGTCGAGCGCCCGGACCTGGGCGGCCACGATCCGGTGTACGACGGCGGCGTGCCCTACGACGGTCCCGTGGAGGACGCCACGGCCGACGGCGCCGACGAGGAGCACGACCCCTACCTGCTCGGCGGCGCGCGCAAGAAGAAGCGCGGGTTCTCCGGCTGCCTCGCCGTCCTCGTGGCCCTCGCGGTGATCGTGGGTGGTGGCTACTTCGTGGGCAGCAAGGGCTTCCACTACCTCAAGGACCACCTCGGCTCCCCGGCCGCGGACTACGACGGCCCGGGCCAGGGCAACGTGCTCTTCCAGGTGAAGCCGGGTGACACGGTCAGCGGGATCGGCCGGGAGCTCAAGTCGCTGGGGGTGGTGGCCTCGGTGCAGGCGTTCAGCGACGCCTCGCACGGCAAGACCGGCATCCAGGTCGGCTACTACCAGCTGAAGAAGAAGATGAACGCGCAGGACGCGTTCGACGTGCTGATCGACCCCAAGAACATCCTCACCACCACGGTGACCATCCCCGAAGGGCTGCGGGTGGTCGACATCCTGCCGATCCTGGCGGCGAAGACGAAGTTCCCGCTCTCCGCCTTCCAGGCGGCGCTGAAGGACACCTCGGCACTCGGCCTGCCGTCGTACGCGAACGGCAACCCGGAGGGCTACCTGTTCCCGTCGACCTACGGGTTCGGGCCCAAGGAGCAGCCCGTCGACATGCTCACCGACATGGTCACCCGCTGGAAGCAGGCGGCCCAGGACGACGGTCTGGTCGCCGCCGCCTCGAGGCTCGGGAAGACGCCGGCCGAGCTGATGACCATCGCCAGCCTGATCCAGGCCGAGGGCCGCGGCGCCGACATGCCCAAGATCGCCCGGGTGATCTACAACCGGCTCGACGGGCCCGGTGACAAGGGCGGCACGAACGGGCTGCTGCAGATCGACGCGACCGTCAACTACGCCCTGCACCGCAAGGGCGTCGTCGCGGTGACCACGGACGAGACCCAGAACACCCAGTCGCCGTACAACACCTATGTCACCCCGGGTCTGCCGCCGGGTCCGATCGACGCCCCCGGAGACGACGCGATCAAGGCGGCCGCGAAGCCGGCGAGCGGGCCCTGGTACTACTACGTCACGGTGAACCTGAAGACCGGGGAGACCAAGTTCGGCACGACGTACGCCCAGTTCCTGCAGTTCAAGGCCGAGTACACCCAGTACTGCACCACGTCGGACGCCTGCTGAGGCCGGGCATGCGCTGCGCCGTCCTCGGCGAGCCGATCGAGCACTCGTTGTCTCCGGTGCTGCACCGCGCGGCCTACGCGGCGCTCGGGCTGGACTGGACGTACGACGCGGTGCGGGTGCCGAGCGGTGGGCTGACCGCCTTCCTCGACGGGCTCGACGCGTCGTGGCGCGGGCTGTCCCTGACGATGCCGCTCAAGCGTGAGGTGATGCCGCTGCTCACGTCGCGGGACCCGTGGGCGGAGGCGTCCGGGGCCGCGAACACGGTGCTGCTCGACGAGGGCGGACGGCACGGGCTGAACACCGACGTGCCAGGGGCGATCGCGGCGATCAGGGAGGCGACGGCTGCTCCGGTCGACCGGGCCCTGGTGCTCGGGGGCGGCGCGACCGCAGCCTCGATGGTGCTGGCCCTCGGCGAGCTCGGCTGTGATTCGGTCACCTTGCTGGTGCGTGAGCCGGCGCGAGCCCAGGAGACGGTGGCCATCGCCTCCCACGGCCGCCACCGGCCGGTCGTCCGCGTGGAGCGCTTGGGTGACCTGGCCACCGTGCAGGCGCCGGAGGCCGACATCCTCGTGTCCACGGTGCCGGCCGCGGCCCAGACGCCGGCCCTGGTCGAGGCGACCTCGGCGGTCCCCGTGGTGTTCGACGTGGTCTACGACCCGTGGCCGACCCCCCTGCTCGCGGCGGCACGGGCCGACGGGCGCACGGTCGTCACCGGGCTGGATCTGCTGCTGTGGCAGGCGGTCGACCAGGTACGGGCGATGACCGGCCGGTTCGACGTACCGGTCGACACCATGCGCGAAGCCGGCTCGCGAGCGCTGTCCACGCCCTAGGGTGCGGGCATGCACCTCGACACCGCGGCCGTGTGCGCGGTCCTGGCCGGCGTCGCGGCGGTGTGGATGCCGAGCCGGATCGCGGTGCTCGACGAGCCCGAGCCCGACCCCGAGCCGACACCCGAGGAGGTCGAGGCGAAGGCTGCTCGGCTGCGCACGCGCGAGGAACGCGCTGCGCGCAAGGGCAAGACGCTCAAGGAGGTCGTGCCCGAGCCGCCCAAGGAGCCGTACACCGACCTGGCTGCCCACCCGGGGCTGGCCGCGAGGCTCGCCGCTGCTGCGGCCGCCACCGGCATCGCCGTGGGACTGGCTCTGGGCTGGGACTGGTCGCTGGTGTTCCTGGTGCCGCTGATCCCGATCGGCGTGGCCCTGGCCTACATCGACTGGCACACTCGGCTGCTGCCGGTCGACCTCGTGCGACCGGCGTACGTCGTCGCGATCGTCGGCGTCGTGGTCGCGGGAGTGGCGTCGCAGGACTACCACGACCTCGTGCGCGCGGCCTTGGGCTGGCTGATCGCGGGAGGCATGTACGCGATCTTCTGGTTCATCTACCCACCGGGGCTCGGCTTCGGCGACGTCAGGCTCGCCGGGGTCCTGGGGATCGTGCTCGGCGCTCTGGGCTGGGGCCCGCTGTTCGTGGGGGTGTACGCCGGCTTCCTGCTGGGGGGTGTCCTCGGTGCGCTCCTGCGGGTGACGAAGGTGGTGCGCCAGCGGCACGTGGCGTTCGGGCCGTTCATGCTGCTCGGAGCGCTCGTCGGGGTCGCGTGGGGCGCGCAGCTCTGGAGCCATCTCGTCGTGACCTCGGGGTGAGGTCGCCCGCGGACGCCGTGGGAGACTGACGCCCATGCTGCGCTGGCTCACCGCGGGGGAGTCCCACGGCCCCGCCCTGGTCGCGATCCTGGAGGGGCTGCCTGCGCACGTCTCGATCACGACCGACGACATCTCCGAGGCACTGGCCCGACGTCGGCTCGGGCGCGGGCGCGGAGCCCGGATGAAGTTCGAGCAGGACCGGGTGACCCTCCTCGGCGGCGTACGGCACGGCGAGACCCAGGGCGGCCCGGTCGCGATCGAGATCGCGAACAGCGAGTGGCCCAAGTGGGAGCAGGTGATGGCGGCCGACCCGGTCGACCAGGCCGAGCTCGACGCGCTGGCCCGCAACGCGCCGCTGACCCGGCCTCGGCCCGGGCACGCCGACCTGGTCGGCATGCAGAAGTACGACTTCGACGAGGCCCGCCCGGTGCTCGAGCGGGCCTCCGCGCGTGAGACCGCGGCGCGGGTCGCGCTGGGTCGCGTCGCCAGCGCGTTCCTCGAGCAGGCGACCGGGGCCCGGCTGGTCTCCCACGTCGTCGAGCTCGGTGGGGTGCGGGCGCCCGCGGGCGTCGTACCCCTGCCGGACGACGTGGCCCGGCTCGACGACGACGAGGTGCGCTGCCTCGACCCCGATGCCAGCGCGGCCATGGTGGCCGCCATCGACGAGGCGCACCGCGACGGCGACACGCTCGGCGGGGTGGTCGAGGTCGTGGCGCACGGGCTGCCGCCCGGCCTCGGCTCGCACGTGCACTGGGACCGCCGTCTCGACTCGCGGCTGGCCGGCGCGCTGATGGGCATCCAGGCGATCAAGGGCGTCGAGGTCGGGGACGGCTTCGAGGTCGCGGCGCTCCGCGGGAGCCTGGCTCACGACGAGATCGTCCCGACCGCGGACGGTATCCGTCGTACGAGCGGGCGCTCGGGCGGCACCGAGGGCGGCATGTCGACCGGCGAGGTGCTGCGGGTCCGGGCGGCGATGAAGCCGATCGCGACCGTGCCGCGGGCCCTGCGCACCATCGACGTCAGCACCGGTGAGGCCGCGGTCGCCCACCACCAGCGCTCCGACGTGTGCGCGGTCCCGGCCGCGGGCGTGGTGGCCGAGGCAATGGTCGCACTCGTGCTGGCCGACGCCGTGCTGGAGAAGTTCGGCGGCGACTCCGTGGGGGAGACCCGCCGCAACGTCGACGCCTACCTGGCCTCGCTGAGGCTTCGATGACGTCCACCGCTACTCCGGCCGGGTCAGCCGGGGGCCCGCGGCTGGTGCTGGTGGGCCCGATGGGCGCCGGCAAGACCACCGTCGGCCGGCTGCTGGCCGAGCGGTGGGGCGTGCCGTTCCGCGACACCGACGACGACGTCGAGGACGACGCCGGGCGCACCGTCTCCGACATCTTCGTGGAGTCGGGGGAGGAGCACTTCCGCGCCCTCGAACGCGCCGCTGTCACCCGGGCGCTGGCCGACCACCCGGGCGTGCTCGCGCTCGGCGGTGGCGCGGTGATGGCCGACGAGACCCGTCGGGCCGTGACCGGTCGGCCTGTCGTGTTCCTGCGAGTGGGGCTGACCGACGCCGCTGCGCGGGTCGGGCTCGGCGCCTCCCGCCCCCTCCTGCTCGGCAACGTGCGCGGCACCATGAAGACGCTGCTCGACGAGCGGACGCCGGTCTATGAGTCCCTCGCCGTGGCGACCGTCGACACCGACGGGCTCACGCCCGACGAGGTGG
>JAWWPM010000568.1:0-4173 GCA_033854915.1 Nocardioidaceae bacterium | reverse complement strand
CGACGACTACGGCTTCGATGCCGAGGTCACCGACCGCGTCGTGATGGCGGCGCTGCGCCCGATCGCCCAGAAGTGGTTCCGCATCGAGGTTCGCGGCGTCGACAACCTCCCGGCCGACGGCGGTGCGCTGGTGGTGTCCAACCACTCCGGCACGCTGCCGATGGACGGGCTGATGACGATGCTCTCCATCCACGACCACACCGGACGCTTCCTACGCCCGCTCGGGGCCGACCTCGTCTTCCGGATGCCGGTGGTGAGCAGCCTGGCCCGCAAGGGCGGCGCCACGCTGGCGTGCAACGAGGACGCCGAGCGGATGCTGGCCGGCGGCGAGCTCGTCGGCGTCTGGCCCGAGGGGTTCAAGGGGATCGGCAAGCCGTTCGCGGAGCGCTACAAGCTCCAGCGGTTCGGCCGGGGCGGCTTCGTGTCGGCCGCGATGCGCACCGGCGTACCGATGGTGCCGACGGCGGTGGTCGGCGCCGAGGAGATCTACCCGCTGGTCGGCAACGTGCCCTCGCTGGCGCGGCTGCTCGGGGTGCCGTACATCCCGATCACGCCGCTGTTCCCGCTGCTCGGCCCGCTCGGCCTGGTGCCGCTGCCGTCGAAGTGGCTGATCGAGTTCGGCGAGCCGATCCGCACCGACTCCTACGACGCGGGCGCGGCCGACGACCCGATGCTGGTCTTCAACGTCACCGACCAGGTGCGCGAGACCATCCAGCAGACGCTGTACACGCTGCTCAAGCAGCGCACGTCCGTCTTCCGCTGAACCCGCGCTCCAGCCGGCGTCAGGGGAGCAGCGGGTCGGTCAGGGAGCCGACCTGCTTCTGGACCTTGTTGGTCACGTCGCCGACGCCCGGCAGCGAGGTGGGCAGCGACGTGGGGATGCTGGGGCTCGGCAGGATCGAGCCGAGCGGGTTGCTCGGGGTCGAGGCGCTCGTCCCGGTGCCACTGCCCGTGCCGGCGGTCGAGGTGCTGCCCTGGGTGCCGAGCAGGTCCTCGAGGGACGGCAGCGACACCGTGCCGGCGGTCTGGGTGTCGGGTACGCCGGCCGTGCCGGTGGCCGTGTCGGTCGCGTCACCGGCTCCGGTGGCCGGGCTGGTGCCTCCGGCGCCCGGGACCGTGGGCGTGGGGACGCCGAGGAGGGTCGTGAGCGCGGTCTCGCTCGAGGAGAGCCGCAGGTCGGACGGGAGCTGCAGCGTGCTGCGGGCCCCGCAGTCGGAGCAGAGCACCCTCGCCTGCTGGTCGATGTCGGTCAGGAGCTGGGCCGCGGCCGCGAAGTCTGGCCGCAACGAGGGCGGTGCCTGCCGGGCGAGGTCCGTGAGCGTGCCCATCTCGGTGCCGGCGAAGTCGCGCACCGAGGACACCGACGCGTCGTTGCCGTCGCGCTGGTAGGTCTGGAACAGCAGGTCGGCGCCGTCACCGGCGGTCGTGGTGAAGCTGTGCAGGGTGGACGCCACCCGGGCGTCCGGTGCGCCGCTCGCGAGCAGGGTGTCGACCTCGTCGAGTCGCGAGCTGGCCTGGCCGAGCAGGTCGCGGCCGCGGCTGGCGTCGGAGAAGCTGAGCGCCTCGCCGACCTGCTCGAGCCCCCGCTTGACCGGGTAGAGCCCGTCGCCGGGCACGCTGGTCTGGGCGGCCACCGCGATGCCGGCACTGCTGCCGACCAGCACCAGACCGGCTGCGGCCGCGGACAGCCGGCTCTGGCGGCGGGGCGCGTGGCGCTGGGGGAGCACGAGGCGGCTGTCGGTGGGCACCAGCGCGGTGGCCGCCTCGGCCATCAGCCGGGCCCGGAGGTCGCTGACGTAGTCGGCGCGAGGGGCGGGAGCGGCGTCGGCGGCGCTGCGCAGCACGCCGACCACCTCGAGCAGCGTGGCGTAGGAGTCACCAGCCCCGGCGCCGGCGTCGCCGGCGTCGACGAGGGCGGCGAACTTCTGGGCCCGGCGGCTGGCCGGGAGCAACGCGCTCATCGCAACCGTCCTGTCGGCTGGGGGACTCCTGTCGTCACCCTCAACGAGGCGTCGACGGTGGAGGTTACGGCGGTTGCGCCGGTGATCGCTGCCCGATTTGTCGGCATGTCAGCGCACTCCCT
The DNA here is from genome assembly GCA_033854915.1 of Nocardioidaceae bacterium. GTDB lineage: Bacteria > Actinomycetota > Actinomycetes > Propionibacteriales > Nocardioidaceae > Nocardioides. Next base: position 2,090 of record JAWWPM010000568.1, on the reverse strand, counting down.
CGGGAAGCAGTGCGGCGAGGTTGCGGACCGCCCGGAGCTGGAGCTGCTTGACGGCGCCCGCGCTGCGCTCGAGAACGTCGGCGGTCTCGGCGATCGACATGCCCTGGAGGAAGCGCATCACCAGGCAGTCCTGCTGGTCCTGGGGCAGCTCGCGGAGCGCGGTCAGCAGCGCCTCGTTGGTGAGGTGGGCGAGCACCGCGCTCTCGGGACCCTCGGTCTCGGTGTCGAGGGTGCTCATGTCCTCGGTGGTCTGCTCGAGCCGGTTGCGGCCGGACTTGAAGTGGTCGGTGGTGAGGTTGCGCGCGATCGTCATCAGCCAGGCGCCGAAGTCGCGGCCCTGCCACCGGAAGCCGTTCATGCTGCGGAGCGCCCGGAAGAACGTCTCCCCGGTGAGGTCCTCGGCCAGCGGCACCGAACCGACCCGGTAGTAGACGAAGCGGTAGACCGAGAGGTGGTAGTGGTCGTAGAGCATCCCGAAGGCGTCCTTGTCGCCGCTGCGGGCGAGCTCGACGAGGGCGATCAGGCGCTGCCGCTCGGCCTCGTCGTCGGCGCTGGAGATGGCCAGGTCGTGGTCGTCGGGACCGCCGGCACCGACGCCGGACCGTGACACCTCGGCGCCGAGGGCCTGGGAGAGGAGCACACCCGGCCGGGACCGTGCCGGCACCCGGCCGCCGGCTGCGCTGCCGGCGTACGCGAGCTGCGGCTGGAGGACCTCGGCCAGGGCACAGCGCAGCGCCTCGAGGCCACTGCTCCCTGGTCCGCGCATGTCGCTCCCTCCCCGGTCTCCCACCGGGCCGATCCGCCTCAGGGTATGTGCCCGAACGGCGCCGTGCCTACACCTTCGTGACACATCCCACGCGGAGCTCGTCGGGGGTTTCGTACGGATTTGTCCGGGGGTCGGAGCGGTCAGGCGCCCTTGCGGCGGATCGCCACCCCGGCCGCCACCGAGCCCGCCACGGCACCGCCGAGGCCGGCCGCGATCACGCCGGCGCGGGCGGCCTTGCGGCCGGTGCGGTAGTCGCGGATCCGCCAGCCCTGGGCACGGGCGTGCTCGCGCAGCCGGTGGTCGGGGTTGACCGCGCACGGGTCGCCGACCAGCGAGAGCAGCGGGAGGTCGTTGTAGCTGTCGGAGTACGCCGAGCAGCGGGCCAGGTCGAGCCCCTCGCGCTCCGCGAGCGCGGCCACCACCTCCGCCTTCGCCGCGCCGTGCAGGAGGTCGCCGACCAGCCGCCCGGTGTAGACGCCGTCGACGTGCTCGGCGACCGTGCCCATCGCGCCGGTGAGGCCGAGCCGGCGGGCGATGATCCGGGCGATCTCGATCGGGGCCGCGGTCACCAGCCAGACGCGCTGGCCCTCGTCGAGGTGGATCTGCGCGAGGGCCCGGGTGCCCGGCCAGATCCGGTGCGCCATCGACTCGTCGAAGATCTCCTCGCCGAGCGCCTCGAGCTCCTCGACCGTGTGCCCGGCGATGAAGCCGAGCGCGGCGGCCCGGGTCTCCGCGACGTGGGCCGGGTCCTCGACGCCGACCAGCCGGAAGTACGTCTGCTTCCAGGCCGCACCCAGGATGTCGCGGGTGGTGAAGAACTTGCGGCGGTGCAGCCCGCGCGCGAAGTGGAAGATCGAGGCACCCTGCATGACGGTGTTGTCGACGTCGAAGAACGCGGCCGCGGTGGGGTCCGGAACGACCTCCAGGGCGGTCTCCACCTCGTAGCTGGCGGCCGACGCCTGACCCGCCATCGAGGACCTCCGCTGGAGGTTCGGAGGCCGCTGCGGGCGCTGTGATCGAGGGGGCGTCACGGGTGCAGCGTATGCCGCTTGGGCATGGTGCGGATGTGTCAGACTCCCCTGATGGAGTCCAACGTCGCCCAGCTCCTCGGCATCGCTGCGGAGCGGGAGCCGGAGCGGATCGCTCTGGTCGAGGCGACATCGGGCCGGAGGGTCACCTGGCGCGAGCTCGACGACCTCGTGGACGCGGTCGCCGAGGGGCTCTCGAGGGCCGGCATGGTCGCCGGCTACCGGGTCGTGATCGCGGTCGGCAACCGGATCGAGTTCGTCGCCGCCTACCTCGGCGCCCTGCGGGCCCGGCTGGT
>JAWWPM010000567.1:0-5646 GCA_033854915.1 Nocardioidaceae bacterium | reverse complement strand
GTGCCAGGGCTGCGGCAGCGGCGGCAGCACGCCCTGCCCCTGGATCCGGTCGCTCAGCTCGGCGAGCATCGACTCGCCCATGCTCCCGGCGATGCCCAGCCGCGAGCGACGGAACGACGTCAGCATGATCACCAGGGCGATCAGGAAGATCACCACCACCGCCGAGGACGTGCGGGGAGTGAAGGTGGGCACCTTGGGCAGCGCCAGGGTGAGCAGCACGAGCTGGTAGACCACGAACCACGGCAGCGGCCGCGGCCCCAGGAACAGGCTGCCCATCACCAGCGGCACCGAGATCGAGGTGATGGCCACGACAGTGGGGAAGACCTGCATCGCCACCCCGACGAGGGTGGAGAAGAGGAACAGCGCAGTCAGGGTGAGCCGCTCGGGCTGGGAGCCCGTGGCCAGGTAGCGCCAGCGCCGCCTGGACCTGGAGGCCGACGGACGTCCGGTGAAGGGTGGAGTCATCGGTGAGTAGTCCCGTCCGGCGGTGTGGGAATCACTGTAGGGCGCGCGAGCGGAACCTGCGCTGACATTGGGGGCACCAGAAGATGTTGCGGCCCACCAGCACGTCGGTGCGCACGGTCGAGCCGCAGACCAGGCAGGGCTGACCGGTCCGCCGGTAGACATAGACCTCACCCCCGTGGTCGTCCACGCGGGGAGGTCGCCCCATCGCCTCGGGCGTGTGCTCGGGGCGCACGGTGTCGATCCGGCCGGTGCGGACACCCTCCGCCATGAGCTCGACGAGGTCGGCCCACATCGCCCGCCACTGGCCGACCCGCAGGGTCCGGCCCGGTCGCAGCGGATGGGTGCGGTGGCGGAACAGCACCTCGGCGCGATAGACGTTGCCGACTCCTGCCAGAACGGCCTGGTCCATCAGGAGGTCCCCGATCGCCCGGGGGCTCCTCGAGATCCGCGCCCAGGCCTTCGTCGGCTCCGCGTCGGGACGCAGCGGGTCGGGGCCGAGCTTGGCGACGATCTCGTCGCGGCGGGTGCTGGTGACCAGGTCGCACTGGGTCGCGCCGCGCAGGTCGGCGTACGACGCGTGGTCGCCGTCGGCGGGCGACGGGGCCCGCACCAGCCGGAGCCGCACCTGGCCCACAGGCTCGGGGACCTCGGGCACCTCACGGTGCACCTCGAAGCCCCCGATCAGGCCGAGATGGACGTGCACGACGCGGTCGGCCTCGAAGTCGAGGAAGAGGTGCTTGCCGGCCGACTCGGCCGTGAGCAGCCGCCCGCCGTCGAGCTGGGCCGCCTCGCCCGCGAACCGCCCCTGCGGGCTGCTCACCCGCAGGGCGTGCCCGGCGAAAGTCTCGGACAGCGAGGTGGCGAGCCGGTGCAGGGTGTGGCCCTCAGGCATCGGGTTCCCGGTGGGTGTGGTGGCCCTCGGCCGAGGCCGGCAGCGGCGGCAGGTCGCCGGTGACCTCGTAGTCGGTCAGCATCTTGATGCGGCGCACATGGCGCTCCTCGCCGGTGAACGGCGTCTCTAGGAACGCCTCGACGAAGCCGGTCATCTCCTCCACGGTGTGCATCCGGCCACCGACGGAGATCACGTTGGCATCGTTGTGCTGGCGGGCGAGCACGGCGGTGTCGTGGTTCCACACGAGGGCGGCCCGGACCCCCTTCACCTTGTTGGCCGCGATCTGCTCGCCGTTGCCCGAGCCGCCGATCACCACGCCGAGGCTGCCGTGGTCGGCCGCCACCGCCGCGGCGGCACGGAGGCAGAAGACGGGGTAGTCGTCCTGGTCGTCGTAGACGAACGCCCCGTGGTCGACGGGCTCGTGGCCGTGGGCCTCCAGCCAGGAGATGAGGTGCTGCTTGAGCTCGAGGCCGGCGTGGTCGGTGCCGAGGTGGACGCGCATGCGGACAGTCTTCCAGTCACCGCCGACACGGCGCAGCGGCCGACCTAGGATCGGCGCATGGCCGGGCGCTCGGGTGGGTCGTTGCGGCGGGCTCTCGTGCCCTGCGCGGCCATCCTCGCCCTGCTCCTCGCCGGCTGCGGTGACACCGGCAGCTCGACCGCGCCGCCGTCCACGCCGTCGTCGTCGTCGTCCTCCTCCCCCACATCCGATAGCGGCACGTCGTTCCAGCCGACGCCCGCTGATTTCCGGGCGATCCGGGCGCTCCTCGCCCGCCAGGCGCATGCCCTGGTCAGCGAAGACCAGCGGGCCTACCTCGCCACGGTCGACCCGAGCCAGCCCGCGCTGGTCAGCCAGCAGACGACCTACTTCTCGAACATCGCGCAGCTGCAGGTGTCCCACCTCAGCTACGGCATCGACACCAGTGCCGCGCTCGTGCCGGCCGACATCCCCGGCGACGATCCCGTGCTGCATCCCGCGGTGGTCGAGCACCTGCGGATCGCCGGCACGCTGGCCCATCCGGTCTCCAACCCGGTCGAGGAGACGTTCGTGAAGCGGGACGGGCACTGGCTGCTCGGGGCCGAGAGCCAGGCCACCGACCGCACCGCCTTCGACGCACCGCAGGAGCGGCCGTGGTTCGGGGTGCCGATCGTCGCGCGCCAGGTCGGCCCCCTCACGGTGCTGGTCGACCGGTCACAGGCGAGCTCGCTGGGCAGCCTGAGCACCGCGATCCGCGACGACATCGCCCACGACGCTCATCTGCTGGGCGTGGCCCCGACCTACCGCGTGCTCGTGGACGCGACCACCAACGGCCTCAGCTACGACTTCAGCTCCCTGAGCACCGAGGAGGCGGCGGCCGTGACCTTCGGCATCACCGCCTCCGACCCGCTGGGCGACCGGGTGACCGGGCTGGCCGGCATCGCCATCAAGGTCAACCCCAAGCTCGTCGACCAGGTGGTCGCCGACGCGGGCATCCTCCGCCACGAGCTCACGCACTATCTCCTGCGCCAGTACAGCGGCTCGTCGCCGAAGTGGCTCGCCGAAGGGGTGGCCGCCTGGGTGCAGTTCTACCCCGACGACTTCTCGAGGTACGCCGTGCCGGCCGCGCTCTACGCCCGGCTGCTCCGGGCCGATCGTGCCCTGCCGATCATCGGGTTGTTCAACGAGGACCCGTCGGTGAACTACCCGATCTCCCAGGCAGCCGTCGCCTGGCTGGTGTCCCACTACGGCGTGGCCAAGCTGCGGGAGCTGATGGACGCCTACCGCTCGGACTACGCCGGCGCCGACGTGGACGCCCTCACGCCGCGCCTCCTGCGCCAGGTGTACGGCGTCACCGAGCGCCAGGTCGTGACCGGCGCCTTCGACCTGGTCGCGTCCTTCCAGCACTGAGTCGCAATCGGTTGGACACCGGCGACGGTGCCCGGTTTCCTTGAGGCATGGCCGACATCGAGATCCGCGTCGAGCGGGCGACCGACAGCGAACGCTTCCTCGCCAGCGACCACACGATCTGGTTCAGCGAGGTGCCCTCCGACCCGGTCGACCAGCAGCTGCTGGGCGTGCCCGAGCACCAGCGGTTCGTGGTGGAGCTCCCCGGCGCCGACGTCGATCCCGCGACGTACCCCGGCATCTACGGCGTCCGCCCGATGCAGCTCTCCGTGCCGAACCGCGAGGGCGGCGGCACGCTGGTGCCCGTCGGCGGCCTGTCCTGGGTCGGCGTCCACCCCGACCACCGGCGTCGGGGTCTCCTCACCGCGATGATGCGCCACCACTTCGAGCAGACCCGCAGCGAGGGCGTGCACCTCTCCGCGCTGCACGCCAGCGAGCCGGCCATCTACGGGCGGTACGGCTACGGCCTGGCCTCCCTCGAGCTCTCGGTCGACCTCGGCCGCGGTACGACGTTCACCGCGCCGCACCTCGAGGACGAGGTCGCCACGATCACCACCCGGATGGTGACGATGACCGACCACGGCATCGCGGAGCGGCGCCGCGTGTGCGAGCTGAGGGTGGCGCGTGAGGCGGTGGGTTCGATCATCGGCGAGCCGGACTTCTTCACCGACGTGAGCACGGTGCGTCCGGCAGACGTGCGCGGCAAGGAGGCCCCCCGGCTGCTCTTCGCCAGCCGCGACGGCGAGGACCTCGGCTACGCCGTCTTCCGTCGCAACCACAAGTGGGACAACGCCCGTCCGGGCGCGACGGTCGACGTGCACGTGCACCACGCGACCCCGGCCGCCCACCTGGCGCTGCTCCGGCGGCTGGTCGACCTCGACCTCGCGGGCACCGTCAAGGTCGACAGCATCGCCCAGGACGACCCGCTGTTCTCCTGGGTCTCCGGACCGCGCGGCACCGGCAACGTGAACACCTACGACAGCCTCTGGGTGCGGCTGGTCGACCTGCCCGAGGCACTGGCCGCGCGTGGCTACGAGGACGACTGTGACGTCGTGGTCGAGGTGGCCGACGAGCCGGCTCCGTGGAACGCCGGCCGCTGGCGGATCCGGGTCAAGGACGGCACCGCCGAGGCGACCCGCTCGGACGACGAGGCCGAGGTGTCGCTGTCGGTCGCCGCCCTGGGCGCCGCCTACCTCGGTGGCAGCAACCTGGCCGCCATGCACCGCGGTGGGCTGCTCGCCGAGCACCGACGAGGCGCGGTCCGCGAGCTCTGGCACGCGTTCCGCACCGACATCCCGCCCTACGCCTCCCGCGGCTTCTGACCGGTCGCTAGCGTGACCCGCATGACCGGGTTCGCGTGGCTGGTGCTGATGCTGGTCTTCCTCGACGAGCTGGCCGCGATGGCGGCGTTCGGTGTCTGGGGCTGGCAGGTCGCCAGCCCCTCGGCGCTGTGGGTCGTCGTCCTGCCACTGGCGGCGATGACGGCCTGGTGGCTCTTCGCCTCGCCCAAGGCGCGGTGGGGTGACGGCGGGCGTCGCGAGGTGGTCAAGGTGGTCGTCTTCGGTCTGGCATCCCTCGCGCTCTGGGACGCCGGGCACCACGGCTGGGCCCTGGCCCTGCTGGTGTTCTCGGTCGTGGTCAACGCGGCCGCCCTGCACCCGCGGATCCGCGAGGTCGCCGAGCGGACCTGATCAGGCCCCGAACCGCTCCAGCTCCTGCTCGACGACCCCCGGGTCGAGCTTGGTGAAGATCGGCGTCGGCTTCTCGACCTTCGCGCCGACGGTGACCGGCCGCGATCCCCAGGCGGGCGTCGAGGAGTAGTCGCCGGTGATGATCGGGTACACGAGCAGACCGGCGCCGTCCTCGGGGTCGAGGTCCTCGACGTGCGAGATGACGGGCATCGGCATGAACACGCCCTCGCCGCCGTACGTCGTCCACACGGCGTTGGCGGAGAACGGCAGGAACGGCGCCAGCATCGAGTTGCAGTCGAGCACGCACTGGGCCGCCACGTGGAGGACGGTCGCGAGACGCTCGCGCTGCGAGTCGTCCTTCATCTTGTAGGGCTCGGTCGCGGTGAGGTACTTGTTCACCTCGCCCACCACGCGCATCGCCTCCGCGACCGCGTTGCGGAGCCGCTGGCGGCCGATCAGGTCACCGACGACGTCGAAGCCCTGCCGGACCGCGCCGAGCACCGCCTCGTCGACCGGCTCGAGAGGGCCCGCGGCCGGGATCTCGCCGAAGCTCTTGGCGATCATGGTGGCCGTGCGGTTGACCAGGTTGCCCCAGCCGGCGACCAGCTCGGAGTTGGTGCGCTGCACGAAGTCGGCCCAGGTGAAGTCGGCGTCCGACGTCTCGGGGCCCGCCGCGCAGAGGTAGTAGCGCACCGCGTCGGGCTGGTAGCGCG
>JAWWPM010000566.1:0-2699 GCA_033854915.1 Nocardioidaceae bacterium | reverse complement strand
CCAGCGCGCCTCGCTCACGACCTCCTCCGAGGTACGGGACACGTACGCCCCGCGGAACGCCGGGATCGCGCAGAAGGCGCACCGCCGGTCGCAGCCCGAGGCGATCTTGAGCGGCGACCACGGGCGCCCGTCGAGCCGGCGCCGTACGACGCGGGGCCCACTGGCCGGCGCGACCCCGGCCGGCAGGTCCGGCCGCTCGAGGTTGGCCGGCCCGGCATCGCCGTGCCCGGGTGCGGCCACGGCCGACCCCGGCCGGTCCACCGGGCTCAGCGGGAGCAGGGACCGTCGGTCGACCGGGACGTGGGAGCTCGGCCGCTCGCCGTGCAGGATCGCGTCGAGGTGGGAGGACAGGTCGGCGTAGGAGTCGAAGCCGAGCACCGCGTCGGCCTCGGGCAGCTCGGCGGCCAGCTGCTCGCCGTACCGCTCGGCCAGGCAGCCGACGGCCACCACGGCCCGGGTCCGACCGGTCTCCTTCAGGGCCGACGCCTCGAGCAGGGTGTCGATCGAGTCCTTCTTGGCCTGCTCCACGAACCCGCAGGTGTTGACCACCGCGACATCGGCGTCAGCGGCGTCGTCGACGAGGGTCCAGCCCTGTGACTCCAGCCGCCCGGCCAGCTCCTCGGAGTCCACCTCGTTGCGGGCGCAGCCCAGCGTGACGAGGGCGACCGTGCGGGGGGTGGACACGACCGCAACTCTAGGGCGCTCCACCACCGTGCTCAGTACGGCGGCGCGGCCGTCTCGCCGACGGCCTCGACGTCGAAGACGACCGGCTCACCGGGCGGGTCCTCCCCGCGCAGCAGGGCAAGAGTGGCGGGCAGGTCGTCCGGCTTGACCAGCACGTCGCGGGCCTTGCTGCCCTCGCTCGGCCCGACGATGCCCCGCGACTCGAGCAGGTCCATCAGCCGGCCGGCCTTGGCGAACCCGACCCGGAGCTTGCGCTGGAGCATCGAGGTCGAGCCGAACTGCGTCGACACCACGAGCTCGGTCGCCTGCAGCAGCAGGTCGAGGTCGTCGCCGATGTCGTCGTCGACGATCTTCTGCTGCACCGGCGCGATGATGTCGGACCGGTAGGTCGGCGCGAGCTGGGTCTTCACGTGGGCGACGACCTTGGTCACCTCGGACTCCGTGACCCAGGCGCCCTGCACCCGCATCGACTTGCTGGAGCCCATCGGCAGGAAGAGCGCGTCGCCCTGCCCCACCAGCTTCTCCGCACCGGGCTGGTCGAGGACGACCCGCGAGTCGGCCAGCGAGCTGGTGGCGAAGGCCATCCGGCTCGGCACGTTGGCCTTGATCAGCCCGGTCACCACGTCGACGCTGGGCCGCTGGGTGGCCAGCACGAGGTGGATGCCGGCCGCGCGCGCGAGCTGGGTGATCCGGACGATCGACTCCTCGACGTCACGGGGCGCGACCATCATCAGGTCGGCCAGCTCGTCCACGATGACCAGCAGGTACGGGTACGGCGTCAGCTCGCGCTCGCTGCCCTCGGGGGTGCGGGCCTTCCCCGAGCGCACGGCGGCGTTGAAGTCGTCGATGTGCCGGAAGCCGTACGCCGCCAGGTCGTCGTAGCGCAGGTCCATCTCGCGCACCACCCACTGCAGGGCCTCCGCGGCCCGCTTGGGGTTGGTGATGATCGGGGTGATCAGGTGCGGGATGCCCTCGTACGCGGTCAGCTCGACGCGCTTGGGGTCGACCAGCACCATCCGGACCTCGTCCGGGGTGGCGCGGGCCATGATCGAGGTGATCAGGCAGTTGATGCAGGAGGACTTGCCGGAGCCGGTGGCGCCGGCCACCAGGACGTGCGGCATCTTGGCGAGGTTGGCCATCACATAGCCGCCCTCGACGTCCTTGCCGAGCGCGACGGTCATCGGGTGGTCCTCGCCGGCCGCCTCGGCCGAGCGCAGCACGTCACCCAGATTGACCATTTCGCGGTCGAGGTTGGGGATCTCGATACCGACCGCGGACTTGCCGGGGATCGGGCTGATGATCCGTACGTCGGGGCTGGCCACCGAGTAGGAGATGTTCTTGGCCAGCGCGGTGATCCGCTCGACCTTGACGGCCGGGCCCAGCTCGATCTCGTAGCGGGTGACGGTCGGGCCGCGGGTGAAGCCGGTGACGACCGCGTCGACCTTGAACTCCTTGAAGACCTGGCCGAGCGAGGCCACCACCGCGTCGTTGGCGGCGCTGCGGGTACGGCCGGGGCCGCCGCGCTCCAGCAGGTCCAGTGAGGGCAGGGCGTAGGTGGTGTCGCCGGAGAGCTGCAACTGCTCGGCGCGCGGCGGCAGCGGCATGCCGGCGTCGGCCATGTGCTTGGTCAGGTCCGGCACCGAGGAACCGCCGCCCGAGCCGCCAGACCCTCCGGAGCCGCCCGCGCCGGTGTCCTCGTCGTCCTCCGCGCGAGCGGCAGGCACCTGCTTGCGCACCCGGCTGGTCAGGTCGGCCACCAGCGGCGAGGGCTGTACGCCGTGCAGCACCGCGCCGTCCAGTGCGGCGGCAGCGGCCGCGGCCACGTCCACCGCGTCGGGACCGTCGTCGCCGCCCGGCCCCTCGGCGCGGCGGCGGGGCCTGCGGCGCGGCTTGGGCTCGTCGTCGAGTGCGGCGTCGCGGTCCACGTCGTACGGGTCGGCGCCCGCGTTGCCCGCGTCCACCGGCGGCTTGGTGAAGCGCAGCGGCAGCCTGCGGACCGGCGAGGGGGGGGGGGG
>JAWWPM010000565.1:0-4585 GCA_033854915.1 Nocardioidaceae bacterium | reverse complement strand
CGCAGCGCGCAGGGTGGCCGGACCCGACAGCGGCACGAAGCTCATCCCCACCTCCCTTGCCACGACGCTAGCCCGCCGTACCGACACTCCCCGCGCGCCCACCCGATAGGTCCCTGACGAGATGGTCGTGCTCCCGGCCGATCCTCGACCATTTTCGTCGGGACTACCGCGGTCGAGGCTATTGCAAGAGTTCTTTCGAAAGAGTACTTTCGACGCCATGACCCAGGCTCCGTCGTACCGCCGGCTGCGTGACCCCCGCGAGCTGAACGCGCTCGCCCATCCCGTGCGCATCGCGATCATGGAGCTGCTCACCGTCTCCGGTCCGCTGACCGCCACCGAGCTCGCCGACCGGCTCGACGAGACACCGGCCAACTGTTCGTGGCACCTGCGCAAGCTGGCCGAGCACCGCTTCGTGGAGGAGGCCGGCGGCGGCATCGGCCGGCAGCGTCCGTGGCGGGTCACCCAGATCGGCCTGGCGTGGGACGAGGAGGACGCCACCCCGAGCCAGGTCCGCGCCGGCCGGGCGTTGGAGCAGATGCTGCTCGAGCGACAGGTCACCCGGTTCCACCAGGCGCGCGCCCAGCTCCGCGACGACGGCGACACCGAGTGGGGTGACGCCGCCACCGCAACCCAGTCCGCGAGCTGGCTCACCGTCGACGAGCTCGACGAGATCAACACCGAGATCCGGACCGTGCTCGAGCGGTACGTCGACCGGATCACCGACCCGACGAAGCGGCCGCCAGGGGCCCGGCTGTGCGAGTTCGTCGCGTGGGGGGCGCCACTGCTCCTGCCCGGCGTCGAGCAGGTCCCCATCGAGGCGACCGGGTCGACGGCGGTGGCGGGAGCTGACGCGTCGTGAGGCAGGCCTTCCGGCAGCCCGGCTTCACCCGCCTGTACGCCGGCCTGACCGCGTCGATGTTCGGCGACTCGGCGATGCTGCTCGTGCTCTCGATCTGGGTGAAGACGCTCACCGGGTCCAACGCGCAGGCCGGGTTGACCTTCTTCTTCATGGCGATCCCGGCGTTCCTCGCACCGCTGATGGGGATCGGCATCGACCGGGTACGACGCAAGCCCTTCCTGGTAGGGGGACATCTCGTCTCCGGGGTCATGGTGCTGCCGCTCGTCCTGGTCCACGGCGCGGGCCAGGTCTGGATCATCTGGGCGGTCGCCGCCTACTACGGTGCCGCCTTCATCGCCCTTCCTGCGGCGCTGAACGGCCTGCTCAAGGAGCTGGTCCCCGACGAGATGCTCGTCGACGCCAACGCGTCGCTGCAGACCACGAAGGAGTCGTTCCGGCTGTTCGGGCCGCTGATCGGTGCCCTGATCTTCACCTGGCTCGGCGGGTGGGCGGTGGCGCTGTTGGACGCCACCTCCTTCTTCGTGGCCGCGATCGTCATCTCCACCCTCCCGCTGGTGGAGGAGCCGCCCGAGGTGGAGGAGTCGCACTTCTGGACGCAGATGACCGCAGGCGTGCGGCACCTGGCCGGCGAGCGGGTCCTCAAGCACGTGCTGATCGGCTTCGCCATGTGCATCCTCGTCGTGGGATTCACCGAGTCGGCGATCTACGCGCTGCTCGACGCCTTCGACAAGCCGGCCACGTTCGTCTCGGTCATCGTGTCGGTGCAGGGGGTCGGCGCCGTCTGTGGCGGGCTGGCCTCGGGTGCCGTGGTCAAACGGCTCGGCGAGGTGGCGTCCAGCGTCGTCGGACTGCTCGTGCTGGTCGCCGGGATCCTGATCATGGCGGGCACGCACAGCATCGTCGTCGTCTGCCTCAGTGCCGCGGTGTTCGGTGCGGCGCTGCCGTTGATCACGGTGGCGCTGATGACCCTCGTCCAGCGCCGTACCCCCCAGGCGATCATGGGCCGGGTCTCGGCCGCCATCGAGGTGGTGATGGGCGCCCCACAGGCCGCCTCGCTGGCGCTGGGCTCGCTGCTGGTCGTCGTGCTCAGCTACCGCCAGATCTTCGTGATCATGGGCGCCGTGACACTGCTGGCCGCGGCCTACATCGCGGTCCTGCTGCGCCACCAGATCGCCGACGACGTACGCCGTCCGCCGGGCGAGGTGGCCCCGGCCGAATCGGGCTCGCCGTTGTCGGCGGCAGTGCCTACCCTCGATGTGTGAACAAGGACAGGGAGTTGAACTCATGAGTACCGAGATCGAGAGCCAGGTCGGCGACCCAGCCAACAGCGGGGCCGACACCTCGGGCGGCAAGCTCGACCGACGCGTCATGGTGGTGGCCGGCGTGGTCGTGCTGGGCGCGATCATGTCGATCCTCGACATCACCGTGGTCGCCGTCGCCCAGCGCACCTTCCAGGACATCTTCGGCAAGACCCAGGCGCAGGTCGCCTGGACCTCCACCGGCTACACCCTGGCCCTGGCCACGGTGATCCCGCTGACCGGCTGGGCTGCCGACCGCTTCGGCACCAAACGCCTCTACATCCTGGCGATCGTGCTGTTCACGGCCGGGTCCGCCCTGTGCTCGACCGCCTCGAGCCTGGAGATGCTGGTCGGCTTCCGGGTCCTCCAGGGGCTCGGCGGCGGCATGCTGATGCCGCTGGGCATGACCATCCTGACCCACGCCGCCGGCCCCGAGCGGCTCGGCCGGGTGATGGCGCTCCTCGGCGTCCCGATGCTGCTCGGCCCGATCTTCGGCCCGATCCTCGGCGGCTGGCTGATCGACATCGCGTCGTGGCGCTGGATCTTCCTGATCAACGTGCCGATCGGCGTGGTCGCGGCCGTCTACGCCTGGCGCGTCCTCGACCGCGACGAGGTCCATCCGTCGGAGAGCTTCGACTTCATCGGCATGCTGCTGCTCTCGCCAGGTCTCGCCCTGTTCCTCTTCGGCGTCTCGTCGATCCCCGCGGCCCAGGCCGAGCACGGCACGATGTGGACCACCCGGGTCGTGCTGTTCTCCGCGATCGGGCTGGTGTTGATCGCGGCGTTCGTGCCCTGGGCCCTGCGCCGGCGCAACATCCACCCGCTGGTGCAGCTGCGCCTGTTCACCAACCGCTACATGACCATCGCGGTGATCACGATGGCGCTGTTCGCGATGGCGTTCTTCGGTGCCAGCCTGCTGTTCACGCTCTACTTCCAGCAGGTCCGTGGCGAGTCGCCGCTGAGCTCCGGCTGGCTGGTGGCGCCCCAGGGCTTCGGCGCGATGCTGACCATGCCGATCGCCGGGTTCCTCGCCGACAAGATCGGCCCCGGGAAGGTCGTCCTGACCGGTCTGGTCTTGGACACCGTCGGCATGGGCATGCTGATCCGCGTCGACGACCAGACGTCGTACGCCTACATCATCACCTCCTTCGTGGTGATGGGGCTGGGCATGGGCTCGACGATGATGCCGGTCTTCACCGCGGCTCTGGCCAGCCTGCCCGGCCACGACGTCGCCCGCGGCTCGACCCTGATGAACATCACCCAGCAGATCGCCATCTCGATCGGCACCGCCCTGTTCAGCGTGTTGCTGACCAGCGCCTACAACGCCCACTCGGCGGTGGTGAAGCCGACCCTTGCCCTGCAGGGTGGCGCCACCCCCGACCAGCTCGGGCTGAGCCAGGCCCAGGCGGACTCGGTGACCGTCCAGGGCCTCCACTTCATGGGGACGGCCTTCGGGGGGGCCTACCTCGTGGCGACGGTGCTGGTCGGGCTGTGCCTGATCCCGGCGTTCTTCCTGCCGCGTAAGCCGCCGGAGCACGCGGTGGATCCCGCCGCGGTGATGGCCGCCTGACGCTCCGACCTCACGGTCAACGGAGCGGCGAGCCCACCAGGGCTCGCCGCTCCTGGCGTCCGGCCCCGAAGGCGGTACGACGTATCCTGCGCGGGTGCGTCCCGCCTCCCTGCTCGCTGTCGCCGTCTCGGCGATCGTGGGCGCGGTCAGCGGAGTCGCCGGTGGGCTGCTGATCGACGACAAGCCGTCGTACCCGGACCCACTGGGGGCCGGGGCGCCGTTGGTCAACCAGGGCTGCCAGGCCCAGAAGAGCCTGCTCGTCCTGGGCATGGGCGACACCCAGTCGGCCATCGCCTCCGCCGTGAGCGACCAACCGGGCTCCGAGGTCCGCTACCTCGCCACCCACGACTCCTGCCCCACCGCCTGGAACCGGGTGGGCCATGCCGCGTCCCGCTACGTGGTCTACCAGGGGCCCTTCACCACCATCGCGGCGTGCCAGCAACGAATGACGGCAGGCATCCAGGGACACCTCGTCACCCGACTCACCGCCGGCAGCACCGAGCCCGTGCAGTGCCTCTGCTACGTCGCCGCGACCGAGATGCCGACACTCCGGTCGACCCCCACGGCCACACCCGGAGACGTCATCTTCATCCGCGCCCTGCAGGACCTGCTCGCGCACCTTGATCGCACACCGACGAGTCAAGCGACGAGTCCAGTGACGGGACGCTACGACCTCCGCACGCAAACGTCGATCGCGGAGTTCCAGCAGCAGAACGGCCTGGTGGCGAACGGCTGGGTGAACACCCGTACCTGGCAGAAGCTGAAGCAGCGCGGCTGTCAGCTCTACCCGTCCTGACCCGCCGCATCCACGAACGCATCGCCGACCAGCATCGGGACGACCCCGCTCACGTCGTACGC
>JAWWPM010000564.1:0-16596 GCA_033854915.1 Nocardioidaceae bacterium | reverse complement strand
CGGTCCTGTACGACGTGGCCTCAGCGGTGATGTACCTCGGCGGGGCCGACAACGCCACCGAGTTCCTCGCCACCTACCGCGCGGATGGGCCCCTCGGCAGCGAGGAACTGCAGCACCTCGATGCATTCAGGCGGTTCAGGGAAGCGATCCAAGGCACGTACTTCGCTTGGCGGTTGGCGACCAACGACCTCACCGGCGGAATCGACAGGGCAGAGAACGAGAAGGGCCTCGACGATGCCCGCCGACGGCTCGAAGCACTGGGCCTCGACACCGCCTGAGTGATCGCACCGACCGGCCGCAGAGCGTGCGGATTCTGATGGCGGTACCTGGGTGCTACGCAGTGGCACCGTCGTACCGCTATGTCGCGGGAGGCCACACGCCCTCGTCGGGTGGCGGGTGGGGAAGATCTGTCGCGCCGAGGCTCATCCCCGTGCTTGTCGGGCCAGCTCCAGGTTCGACTGGTGGGGCCCGGCCAGCCAGTCCTGATCCAGCCGCGCGTCGACCGGTTCCTCTCCCCGCCGCAGCGCGTCGAGGTAGGCGCGATCGGCGGCCAGGCGGGCCGCCACCTCGGAGCCCTCGGCCACGGCGCCGTGGCCGGGAACCACGACCTCGACGTGGCGGGCGGCCTCGCCCAGCCGGTCGAGCGCCTCCTCGTAGGAGTCCACCTGTCCGGACCGGCGAGGGTCGAGGAGCGGGATCAGGACGTCGGAGAGCATGTCGCCGACGAGGAGGACACCACGGTCCGCCAGGAGTACGGCGGCGTGGCCGGGGGCGTGTGCCTCGTGCTCGAGGATCTCGCCCGGCAAGGCTCCGCCGTCCGCGGGCAGCGGCGTGACAAGCGCGATCAGCTCGAGCGGGATGCCCGACGCGCTCTCCTCCGCCATCGCCTGCGCTCGCTCCCGCGCTCCCTTCGCGACGTCGGCGCAGGCGCTCGTGGCATGACGCGGCACGTCGCCGAACCGGGGATGCCAGAGCAGGTGGTCCCAGTGGGGATGGGTCGAGAACCCGGCGACCACCGGCAGGCCGAGCCGTTCCAGGTCGTCGGCGAGCTCGTCCAGCTCCGACCCGTCGATGCCGGGATCGACGAGGACAAGACCGTCCTCCGCGCGCACCACGATGGCATTGCTCCAGACCCACGCACTCTGCCGGACCCAGACGCCTTCGGCCACCTCGTTCAGCATCGCCTCACCTTGTCAGGTGCCTGCACGCGGCCGCAATCACGCTGGGCCGGCCGCGTCGGTCAGGGTGTCCAGGTCCAGCAGCCGGACGTTGCCCGGGTCCTGATTGGCAGCGAGGGACCAGACGGTCGTGTCGTGGGCACTGCCGGGGAGCCGTACGACCGCCTGGCCCGAGAGATGGAAGTGGCCGTGGGCGACCAGCAGCGGCTTGACGCCGACCACCGCTCGGGTGAGCAGCTCGATGCCCTCCTGGGAGTAGTCGAGGATCGAGTCCGGCCAGCCGTTCGGGTTGGTGCGCATCACCTCGGCGACGGGTTCGGTGCAGTACGGCAGCCCGGGGCTGTCGTGCGTGAGCATGACCTCGGCATGGCCACCAGCGATCGTCGCCTCGACGTGCTCCTCCCGGATCACCTCGGAGGGCCACCAGTCGATCCCTTCGGTCAGCTGCAGCCGGTTCACGGACGGGGCACCCCCGAGCGCGACGAACGAGCGGCCGCCCATCTCCCAGCGATGCCCGCGCGGCAGCAGCGTGACGTGGTCGGACACCTCGATCGGCTTCAGGCTGCCGTCCTCGTGCTGCCAGCGCGGCTCGGCCCACAGGTGGTCGAGGCGGGCCCAGTGCTCGTGGTTCCCGTTGATGCAGAGGAGCCGCAACCCGTACTCGGCGCAGACCGACTCGAGGGCGGCGAGGTAGCCCTCGGGGTCGGGACCCATCCCGAACCGGAGGTCGCCCAGCTGGCAGGCAACCTCCACGCCGCCGCGCTCTCCCAGCGCCCGGAGCCGGCTGACGGCCCAGTCGCGGTCGCCCTCCAGGTCGCCGATGAGCCCGATGATCACGCGCCGGATCCTGCCAGAACGCATCGGGCTCGACCCGGCTACGCAAGGGCAGCCCGATCGAGCCGTTCCTCGATCTCGCCGGCAAGGCCGTCCAGGTGCTCGCGACCGCCTCCCTCCGCGGCCTCCTGCTTGGCGAAGATCAGCCCCACCCAGAGACTCGCCGCCCAGGCATCTCTGACCTCCGATGCCTCCCAGTCCCGGTCTGAGAAGCGTTGGTAGCCGGTGATGAACTCGTCGGTCTGCGCGACCGTGGCGATCGGGTCCGATCCCCCCTGACGGGGCCACATGGCCGCGGCAAGGCCCACGATCGCCGCCTCGGGTTGAGCCACGACGCTGTCCCAGTCGTGTACGACGTGAGGATTCGCGCCCGTCCAGCGAATGTTCTGCGACTCCCAGTCGCCATGGCCGATACAGACCCGCCCCGGCGTCGAGGCCAGTCGCGCTCGCACGCGGCGAGCAGCGGCGTCGACCCAGGCGGGCGCGTCGACGAGGTTGAGGTCCTGGCCGTGCTCGTCGAGGTCTGGCCAGAGCCGTTGCCCGGGATGGTCCCAGCCCGCCCACGGCGGCGAGGGCGCCAGATCGTTCACGGCTGCCGGGGCCGGCGCTGCACCGACCAGCCGAGCGAGAAGAGCAGCGAACGGGACCGCACCCGCGTCGGTGGGCACCAGTGCGCCATCAGACACCACTGTCTCGGCCGTAACCGTCATCTCGCGCACGCGCGTGGCCCCGGTCAGAGGTTCGGGACACGGGAACCCCGCGCCGGCCAGCGCCCGCTGGACCTCGACGCAGCCGGCGATCCGGGGCTGGAAGGGACGCACCTTCACCACCGCCCGCAGGCCGCTCGACAGCTCCACCCCGACGACCTGGGAGAGGAAGCCGGAGCGGAAGAGCAACCGCTCGACCGGCGCGCCCAGGTGGCGCAGACACCAGTCCGCCAGGAGCGCGTCATCCAGCACACCGCGCAGCGTAGGGCGTTCCCAACAGACGCCGGACCGCCGCGGAGGCGTGGGGGCCTGCTTAGGCTGTCGGGATGAACGACGTGACGCCGACTGCGCGTTCCCGGCCGCTCCAGCAAGGGACGGAGCGGGCGATGCTGGAAAGCATGCTCGACTTCTACCGGGCGACGGTGGTGAACAAGGTGGCCGGGCTGACCGACACGCAGGCGTTCACCGCGGCGGTCCCGCCGTCCACGCTGACGCCGGCCACCGTTGTCAAGCACCTGACCGGGACCGAACGGTTCTGGTTCAGCATCGACTTCGCCGACCTCGACGTGACCTGGCCGTGGCCCGATGACGACCTGCACGGCAACTTCCGGATCGAGCCCGGCGACTCGCTGGTCTCGATCGTGGCCGAGTACGTCGAGGAGTGCGCGAGCTCGCGGCGCGCGGTCACGGCCGCCGATCTCGACGACGCCGCTCGCGGCGATGGCATGGACTTCACGTTGCGCTTCGCGATGCTGCACATGATCGAGGAGACCGCCCGGCACTGCGGCCACCTCGACCTGCTGCGCGAGGTGACCGACGGCGCCGTCGGCATGTGAGCGGGACGACCCGCTCCGGTCAGAACTCCTGGACCGGGCGGATCTCCACGACCGGATGGGCCCGGACCAACACCTGCGCGGCCTCCACCAGGGCGTCGTACTCCGGGCAGGTGACGAGGAAGAAGCCCGACAGCTGCTCGACGGACTCCGCGAAGGGCCCGTCGGTGACCAGCACGTCGGAGTTCGGCCCGCGCCGGATGGTCCGCGCGTTGCTGCTGCGGGTCAGGCCGGCGCCCCCGGTGACGGCGCCGCCGCGGGCCTCGAGCAGCTGGCCGAACTCGAAGTCGGTGTCGAAGACGGTCTGGCGCTCGGCCTCGGTGCCCGCCTCCCACTCACGCTCGTTGTCGGCGGGGAACATGACGACGTAATCGGTCATGAAAGATCCTTTCGCTAGGGGTGTGACACCGGGGTGACGAGCGGGGCGCCACCGGTTCGACGTTCGGGTGGGGAGACATCAGGACGTTCTGCAGAGGACGGCGCGGTGCTTCGCGCCGGGCTCAACGGTCGAGGTAGTTCGACAGCTCGATCAGGTTGGCGTCCGGGTCCCGGATGTAGACGCTGATGATGCTGCCGCGGGCGCCGGTGCGCTCGACCGGGCCCTCCTCGATCGCCACCCCGGCCGCGGCCAGCTCGCTGCGCCCGCCCCCGAACGTCGTCTCGGTCATCCCCAACACGCCGGCATAGAACGTCATCGTCCGGTCGAGGTCGTCCACGGTCAGGACCAGGTGGTCGAGGCGGTCAACTCGCATCCGGGGATGCTATCTCCGCCCACCAGCCGCCTCGATCGCCTCGAGGTCGCGCACCGCGTAGCGGAGGTGCTCCCACTCCTCCTCGAGGATCACGTGCAGGCAGGAGAGCGTGGTCTCCGGGTACGCCGGGTCGTGCGGGTTCCGGTGGCCGGCGGCCAGGTCGACCGGAGTGACGGCGGCGAGGAAGTCACGCACCATCGCGACCCGGTCGGCGCGGGCCTCGAGCACCTCGTCGTACGACGGGCCGGCCGCCGGTGGCGTCGGCGTTCCGGAGCCACCTCCCGCGGTGCCCACGTCGGCGAGTCCGAGGGGGTGGAACGGCTGGTCGATCTCCAGGACGCCCCGGCCCAGCCACATGTCCGTGGCCAGGACCAGGTGCCGCAGCGTCTCGGCAAACGACCACTCGCCGTCGATCGAGACCTCGACCGCGCCGTCAGGCAGCGCCGCCGCGCGCTCCAGGGTGGCTGCCCAGGTGCTCTCCAGGGCCGCCCAGGCGGACCTCAGGCCCGCGGGATCTGACGCTCGCTGCTCGGCGCGGCCCGGGAAGCGGCGGTTGAGCTCGGCGTCGACGAACGGCCCGACATCGACCCCGTTGACCCGCAGCGAGCCGTCACCGCTGAGGAGCCACGGGGCATCGATGTCGGTCCCCTCCACCTGCACCCCGCGCATCACGACGCCGGACAGGTCGGCCCCGACGAACCTGGCTCCGCGCAGGTCGGCGTCGACGAACGCCGCTCCCTGCAGCTCGTCGGATCGGGTGAAGGTGACCATGGCTTCTCCTCGTCGAGGTCGATCTGAGCGTACGTGTGACGTGTTTGCCCTCCGCGGCGCTGAGGTAATCGGGTGCGCCCGCTGGCATCCCCGAATCCGGCGGGCGCACTCATCTACGTCGGGGACACCGGAGCGGCTCAGTCGATGCCGTGGTCGGCCAGCCATCTCCGGGCCGCCGTCGGCGACGCGCGCGACAGCCACGCGTCGTACACGAGCTCCGCGAGCTCGTCGCGGGTCAGCTCGCCGATCCGCGACGTGCGCAACAGCACCGACAGGTGGCCGTCGAAGTGCGGCGTCGTGAACAGCGGCGTGGACTCCTCGGCAAGCAGGGCCTCCTTGTCGGCCTCCGACCCCACCCAGAGCACCACCACGTCGTCGTACCGCTCGCCGGTGTCGGGGTCCACCGCGTCGGGCCGCGGCGTGCGGAAGTAGACGAAGCTGCGCCTGCTGATCTGGTAGACCTCGTTGCCCTGCGGCCCACCGTCGACGGTGACGCCCGGCATCGAGCCGGCCAGCTCGTGCAGGTCGACGACGCTGGCACGCCGGGATCGGGGCATGGGTCGAGCATCGCACCGCCCACGCTGCCGGGGCCAGCGTCGGTTCGCCGCTAGCGTGGGCGCATGGCTGGGCTGGCGGGGCTCGTGGAGCGCGGTTTGATGGCACCGGACTGGGCCGAGGCGCTCGCCCCCGTCGACGAACGGGTCACCGCGATGGGCCGCTTCCTCCGCGACGAGATCGCCGCCGGGCGCGGCTACCTGCCCGCCGGGGACGACGTCTTCAAGGCGTTCCGCCGTCCGCTGGCCGACGTACGGGTGCTGATCGTCGGCCAGGACCCGTACCCGACGCCGGGCCACCCGATCGGGCTGTCCTTCGCCGTGGCGCCGGAGGTGCGGCCGCTCCCCGGCTCGCTGCGCAACATCTACCAGGAGATCTCGGTCGACCTCGGCATCCCGCCCGCGTCGCACGGCGACCTGACACCTTGGGCCGACCGGGGCGTGATGCTGCTCAACCGGGTGCTCACGGTACGGCCGGGAGAGTCCGCGTCGCACCGCGGCCGCGGCTGGGAGGAGGTCACCTCGTGCGCGATCGACGCCTTGGTACGACGCGGGGGCCCGGCCGCCGCGATCCTCTGGGGCCGCGACGCGCAGTCGCTGAAGCCGGCGCTCGGCCGGATTCCCTGGGTCGAGTCGGCCCATCCCTCACCGCTGTCCGCGTCCCGCGGCTTCTTCGGCTCCCGGCCGTTCTCGCGGGTCAACCGGCTTCTCGAGGACCAGGGCGGGAGCCCGGTCGACTGGTCGCTCCCGACCCTTCCGGAATAAAGTTGAATCTGCAATCATTTGGAGTGACATGAGCGATCGGATGCCCGCCCTCTACATCGGCCACGGCGCCCCGCCCCTGCTGGACGACCCGCTGTGGTCGAGCCAGCTGGCGGGGCTGGCCGCCGACCTGCCGCGCCCGAAGGCGATCCTGATCGTCAGCGCGCACTGGGAGTCGGCCCCGGTGATGCTCAGCGCCGACGGCGCTCCCCTGGTCTACGACTTCGGGGGCTTCGAGGAGCGCTTCTACCGGATGACCTACTCGACCCCCACGGCCACCGGGCTCGCGCAACGGGTCGCCGCGATGATGCCGGCCACCGAGCCGGTGCACCAGCACGCCAGCCGCGGGCTCGACCACGGCGCCTGGGTGCCACTGAAGATCATGTATCCCGACGGTGACATCCCGGTGCTGCAGATGTCGCTGCCCACCTCCGACCCGACGCGACTGCTGGCGCTGGGTGAGCGGCTGCGCCCCCTGCGCGACGAGGGCGTGCTGATCATCGGCTCGGGCTTCCTGACCCACGGCCTGCCGTTCCTCACCGAGTTTCGCATCGACGCGGCCGCCCCCGGCTGGTCCACCGAGTTCGACGCCTGGGCCGGTGAGGCCCTGGCCCGCGGCGACGTCGACGCGCTCGCGTCGTACCAGTCGCAGGCGCCGGGCATGCCCTACGCGCACCCGACGGTCGAGCACTACACGCCGCTCTTCGTCACTCTCGGCGCCTCGACAGACCCGGAGACGCCCGGCGAGCAGCTCTTCGAGGGCTTCTGGATGGGCCTGTCGAAGCGCTCGCTCCAGGTCGCCTGAGGCCTACGCGGGCTCGTGCGGCACCCGCGCCGCATGGATGCGCGCGTGCGCGATGGCCTCGGGGGTCGTCGCGAACAGGTGGCGCTCGTGAGCGATCCGCTCGTAGACCCCGAGCTCGCGCAGCACCCGCTCGTGCTGGGGCTGTACGCCGGAGAGCAGCACCGTGATCCTGCGTCGCTCCAGTCGGCTGATCGTGTCGGCGAGCACGTGGGCACCGGTGGCGTCGATCGTCGTGACGTGGGAGAGCCGGAGCACGACGACCCGGACCCGGGTGACATCGGCCAGCTCGAGCAGGAAGTCGTGGGCAACGGCGAAGAACAGCGGCCCGTCGATGCGGTAGGCCACGATCTGGTCGTCGACCAGAGATCGCTCCTCGTCGGTGTGGTCGGTCTCGTCGAGCGGCATCTCGTCGAAGCGTGCAGCGCGCGCGGTCTGCTGAAGCGCGAAGAAGCCCGCCAGCACCAGTCCGATCAGCACCGCGGTGACCAGGTCGAACGCGACCGTCGCCACCGCGGTGATCACCAGCACGACCGCGTCGCCCCGCGTCGACCGGAGCAGCGCCACCAGGCTCGACACCTTGACCATCTGGGTCGCGGTCGCGACCAGCACGCCGGCCAGCGCGGCCAGCGGGATCTCGCCGACCCACCGCGCGCCGAAGAGCACGAGCACGAGCAACACGCCGGCGTGGGTCAGCGACGCCAGCCGCGAGGTGGCCCCGGAGCGCACGTTGACCGCCGTACGCGCGATCGCGGCCGTCGCCGGGATGCCGCCGAAGAGCGGCGCGACCAGGTTGGCCAGGCCCTGCCCGAACAGCTCGCGGTTGGAGTCGTGTCGCTGCCCGACGCTCATCGCGTCGGCGACGGTGGCCGAGAGCAGGCTCTCCAGCGCGGCCAGGGCGGCAACGGCCAGGGCGGGCAGGACGAGGTTGCCCAGCTCGCCCACCGGTACGCCGGGCAGCGCCGGTCGCGGCAGGCCGCTGGGCAGGTGCCCGATCGCGACGGTGTCCCAGCCGAAGACCGCGTTGGCCACCGTGGCGACCACCACCGCGACCAGCGAGCCGGGCCACCTGGGTCGCCAGCGGGCCAGGGCCAGTGCCAGTACGGCAACGCCCGCGGCCATCCCGACCGGGGCCCAGACCGGGGCGGCCACCCAGGCCCGCACCGCGTCGACAGCCAGCACCACGACCTTGGTGGCGTGGACGTCGACCCCGAGCGCGGCCGGCACCTGCTGGAGGGCGATGATCACGCCGATGCCGACCGTGAAGCCTTCGACGACCGGGACCGGCACGTAGCGGATCAGCCGACCGGCACCGACATAGCCGAGCCCGATCAGCACGGCTCCGGCCAGCAGCCCGACGAACAGCACGCCCTGCGGCCCGTAGGTCGCGATGATCGGCACCAGCACGACCGTCATCGCGCCCGTCGGTCCGCTGACCTGGACCCGGCTGCCACCGAACACGGCGGCGACCGCTCCGGCCACGATCGCCGTGGTCAGGCCGGCGGTGGCGCCCATCCCCGAGCTCGCGCCGAAGCCGAGCGCCAGTGGCAGCGCGACGAGGCCGACCATGAGCCCGGCGGTGAGGTCGCGGCTGGGCGACGCGTGCGACCAGTCCGTACGACGCGGCAGCAGTCGCCTGATCCGGGCGGCCGGACCGGCCGACGTGGCGCCCGGGTCGGCGGGGGCCTCGAGCCCCAGACTCACGGGCCCTCGGTCAGCTCGGACCCGAGCTCGCCCTGCAGCGCGATGATCCCGGAGAGGATGCGCCGGGCGGCCAGGAGCAGGTCGCGGACCTCGGGGACGCTGATCGAGTAGACGACCTCGGCCCCCTCACGGCGCGAGACGACCAGGGAGCTACGACGCAGGACGCCGAGCTGCTGCGAGAGATTGCTGGGCTCGATCTCGATCTGGTCCAAGAGCTCGTGAACCGCGTGGTCACGCTCGGAGAGGAGCTCGAGGATCCTGATCCGAGCCGGGTGGCCGAGCGTCTTGAAGAACTCCGCCTTGGCCTGGTAGAGCGGCACGCTCACGACGCGACCCTCCGGTCGACCCCTGCCTTCATATGGACATTGTGTCACATTGTCACTACGTGACTTGCACAAGTCTTCACAAAGCACTTACGTCACCAGTTCTCCTGGCCGAGGGCCTTCGGCGACCGCGACGCCCGCGCGATGACCTTCGCCTCTGCCGCGAGTGCGCCCCGCGCACCACGATGAAGACACACAAGTGAAGAGGGACAGCATGCAGCGCAAGCAGAACATCGCCGCCACGGTGGGCGGCTGGAGTGTGCGGCACCGAGTGATGGCCATCATCGGCTGGGTTGCCTTCGTGGCCATCGCGGTCACGGTCGGCTCGACGGCCGGCCAACACCAGATGACGGCGGACCAGTACGCCGCGGGGGACTCGGCCAAGGCGATCCGGATCCTGGACGACGCGGGCCTGAGCACGCCGGCCGGCGAGCTGTTCCTGGTCAGCGGCCCCTCGCCTGCCACCTCTGCGACGACCCGCGCCGCGGTGACCGACCTGACCCGGCGCCTCGAGGCGACCGGCGTCGTCACCACGGTCGCCGACCCGTACGCCGAGCACCTCGTCTCCGCGGACGGCCACTCGGTGCTGGTCCGCGTCGCCATGACCGGTGACCCGATGACCGCGGCGGACCGCGTCCAGCCGGTCCTCGACGCCACCGCTGCCACCCGGGCGGCACACCCCGGCATCCGGATCGACGAGTTCGGCGACGGATCCGCCAACCACTGGTTCAACGACACCATCGGCAAGGACTTCCAGCGCGCCGAGTGGACCGCCGTACCGCTGGCGCTCGGCATCCTGCTGGTGGCCTTCGGCGCCTTCCTGGCCGCGGTGCTGCCGGTCGGGCTGGCCCTCACGTCGTTCCTGGCGGCCAACGGACTCCTGGCCCTGGTCAGCCATCGGCTGGCCCTCGACAGCTCGGCGAGCTCGGTGATGCTGCTGGTCGGGCTCGCCGTCGGCATCGACTACTGCATGTTCTACCTGCGCCGCGAGCGCGAGGAACGGGCCCGGGGGCGGGATCCGGAGACAGCTCTGCGCATCGCAGCGGCGACGTCGGGGCGCTCGGTGCTGATCTCCGGTCTCACCGTCGTGGTGGCGATGTCCGGCATGTTCCTGTCCGGGATGCTGATCTTCGAGGGCTTCGGCACCGCCGCGATCCTCGTAGTCGTGGTCGCGATGACCGGATCGGTCACCGTCCTCCCGGCGCTGTTGTCCCTGCTGGGCGACCGCGTGGACTTCGGGCGCATCCCCGGACTCGAGCGGATGCGGCGCCCCGGAGACGGCAGCCGGGTCTGGGGCGCGATCCTCGGACGCGTGCTGAAGCGGCCTGGCCTCTCGGTCGCCGGCGCGGTCGGCTTCCTGCTCCTGCTCGCGGTCCCGGTGCTCGGCATCCACACCGAGAACCTCAGCCTCGACAAGCAGCTGCCCGCCGACGCGAGCATCATGCAGAGCTACCACCACATCACCGCGGCGTTCCCGGGCGGCTCGACGCCGGCGCGCGTCGTCGTGCAGGCGAACGACGTGAACAGTCCGCAGGTGCAGGCGGCGGTGGCCGAGTTCAAGACGCTGGCCGCGGCCTCCGGCCTCGTCGGCGAGCCGATCATCTTCGATCGGCACGCGGACTCGGGCGTCATCGAGATCAGGGTGCCTCTGGCCGGCGACGGCTCGGACGCGACCTCGGTGCGCGCCCTGCACGCCCTGCGCTCCGACGTCATCCCGGCCAGCTTCGGCCAGGTGCCCGGCGTCGAGGCCTACGTCACCGGTGATCTCGCCTTCTCCCAGGACTTCAACACCCAGCTGCAGCGGGCGTTCCTGCCCGTCATCCTCTTCGTGCTCGTCCTGGCCTTCCTCCTGATGCTCGTGGCCTTCCGCTCGGTCACCATCGCGGCGGTCTCGGTCGTGCTGAACGTGCTCTCCATGGCGGCCGCGTTCGGCGTGATGGTGGCGGTGTTCCAGCACGGCTGGGGAGCCGGGCTGGTGGGCGGTCGTGGCGTCGGCGCGATCCAGTCCTGGATCCCGCTGTTCGCGTTCGTGATCCTGTTCGGGCTCTCGATGGACTACCACGTGTTCGTGGTCTCGAGGATCCGCGAGGCCTACGACCGCGGCCTGTCGACCCAGGAGGCCGTGGCGCACGGGATCCGGATCTCGGCCGGGGTGGTCACCAGCGCGGCGGCGATCATGGTCGCGGTCTTCGCGGTGTTCGCGACGCTGTCGATGACGACGTTCAAGCAGCTCGGGGTCGGGCTCGCGGTCGCGATCCTGCTCGACGCCACCGTGGTCCGCGCCGTACTGCTCCCGTCGGTCCTGACGGTCCTCGGCGACCGCACGTGGTGGCTGCCGGGCTGGTTGTCCTTCCTGCCCGAGCGTGCCGACCCGGCGTTCGAGCCCGAGCCGCAGCCCGAGGCAGCCGAGCCGCCCCGCGCCGACGCCGGCGCCGCGGCCGGATAGCGGCCCTGCCCGGCGGGCGGTTACTCGTGCCATCATTCGAGGCGTGAGCGACACCTCGACGGAGACCGCGATCGAGTCCTACCGGCAGACCCTCTCCGAGCTGGCCGACCTCGTCGGCGCCGAGGGCCACACCGAGAACACCCGACGCCGCGAGCGGCTCGCGGACCAGCTCCAGACCCAACGCCGGCTGCTCCGGGGCTCGCCGGAGGGGCAGGCCGCGATCACGGCGCTCCTCGCGGACCCGCGGCCCGCGGTGCGCGTCTGGTCGGCCGGCCATGCCCTGCTCTGGGACGAGGACCGGGCCCGGCCGGCGCTGATGGAGATCCGGGACGACCCGCTGCAGTACGGCCTGCACTCGATCGTCGCCAAGCACACTCTGCTGGAGTACGACGCCGGCCGTCTCGACGCGGACGCGCGCCTGCCCGGCGGCTGACCCGGAACTGAGTCGACCGGCGGGGCGGGTCAGGCCGCGGTGACCTCGTCGAGCTCGGCCAGGTCGGCCTCGGTGGGCCCCCAACGCAGAGCCGCCGCATTGACCCGCACCTGCTCACCCGACGTCGCACCGGCGATCACCGACGCGACAGCCGGCTGGGCGGCGAGCCCCGCGATCGCGACGTCGAGGACCGAGACGTCGCGCACCGCGGCGTACGTGGTCAACGCCTCGATGCGGTCCCAGTCGGCCCGCTCCAACCAGGGCGACGGTGCGCTCGCGGCGCGGGTGCCGGCCGGTGCGGCCTCGGAACGGTGGTACTTGCCGGTGAGCAGGCCGTACTCGAGCGGGAAGTAGGGCAGCACGCCGAGGCCGAACTCCTCACAGGCCGGCACCACCTCCTCCTCGATGGTGCGGTCGAGGAGGGAGTAGCGGTTCTGCACGGACACGAACCGCTCGAAGCCCGAGGTGCGGGCTGTCCAGTCGGCGTCGGCGACCTGCCAGCCGGCGACGTTGGAGCAGCCGACGTAACGAACCTTGCCCTCGCGGACGAGGTCGGTCAGGGCCGCCAGGGTCTCCTCGATGGGTGTCACCGGGTCGGGCTCATGGAACTGGTAGAGGTCGATGTGGTCCACCTCGAGCCGGCGCAGCGACGCCTCGACCGCCCGGCGTACGTAGGCACGCGAGCCGCGCACTCCGTGGTCGGCCCCGTTGGCGCCCTGCATGTCCATGCCGAACTTGGTGGCGACGACGAAGTCGTCGCGCCGACCCTTGAGCGCCTCGCCGAGCAGGCTCTCGCTCGCGCCGTTGCCGCCGTACACGTCCGCGGTGTCGAGCAGGGTGACCCCGGCGTCCTGGGCGCCGTCGAGGATGTCGCTGACGCCGTCGAGGTCGACCCGGCGCCCGAACGCGTTGCAGCCGACCCCGACCGCGCTGACCATCAGGCCCGAGTCGCCCAGCGGGCGGTAGGTCATCTCGCTCATGGGTCGACCCTAGCCAGTGGGCGGCGGCTGCTGGTCGAGCGGAGTCGCCGCCAAACGGTCGAGGTCGCGGACCGCGAAGCCGTGGTGCTCCTGCTCCTCGTTGAGCACAGTCCGCAGGCACTGGACGACCGAGCGGCCGCGGGCGTACGGCGGCCAGCCGGGGCCTTCGGGGACAGGTGCGGGCTCCTGGAGCTCCGACGCCGACACGGACTCGAGCCAGGTCTCCAGCTCAGCCGCCTGCCCGTCGCGCACCGCGAGCACGTCGGCGAGGCTCGGCTCGGCGGAGCGGTCGAGGCCCTGCTCTCCCTCGTCGAACACGTAGTCCGGCCCGAGCCCCATCGCGGTGAACGGTGCCGTGCTGCCGAGCACACATCGGCGAAACCACGAGTCGTGCACGAACACCAGGTGGCGCAGCGTCTCGACCGTCGACCACTCGTCGTCCACCCGCTGGTGCTCGCTGCCCGCGGGCATCGCCTCGAGCCGCAGCACCGTGGTCGCCCAGTCGGCGTGCAGCTGCTGCCAGGCCTCACGCAGGTCGGCGGGCTCGTCGGAGCGGATCAACAGCCGGACGGGATGTCGCCGGTCGAGCTCCTGCGCGACGTAGCCACTCACCTCGACGCCGTTCACCACGAGATTGCTGACGAGGCCGTCGATCACGGCGTCCTGCATGACCACGCCGATCAGCCGGGTGTTGCTCATCTCGCACTCGCGGAACTCGGCGCCGGTGAGGTCCTGCTCGAAGAATCGCTCCATGCCGTCAGGCTAGGACGTGTCGCCGACAACCCTCGGTGACAGGATGACGGGATGCGCATCCTGTCGATCCAGTCGTCGGTCGCGTACGGCCACGTGGGCAACTCCGCGGCGACCTTCCCCCTGCAACGCCTCGGTCACGAGGTCTGGGCCGTGCACACCGTGGTCTTCTCCAACCACACGGGGTACGGCGCGTGGGGCGGTCCGTTGCTGCCCCCCGACGACGTGCGCGCGGTGATCACCGGGATCGCCGACCGCGGCGTGCTCCCCACCTGCGACGCGGTGCTCTCGGGCTACCTCGGCGGTCCGGGCATCTGCGACGTGGTCGTCGACGCCGTCGCCCAGGTGAAGGCGGCCAACCCGCGGGCGACCTACACCTGCGACCCGGTGATGGGCAACGCGACCAGCGGCTGCTTCGTCGATCCCGCGATCCCACCGGTCATCCGCGAGCGGGTGGTGCCGGTCGCCGACATCATCACGCCCAACCAGTTCGAGCTCGGCTTCCTCACCGACACCTCGCCGGACTCGCTCGAGTCGACGCTCGACTCCGCCGACGCCGCGCGCGCCCTCGGCCCCGGCACCGTCCTGGTGACCTCGATGCTGCGCCCCGACCGGCCCGACGACACCATCGAGATGCTCGCGGTGACCGGCGACGGCGCCTGGACCGTACGCACGCCCCGGCTGCCGATGAAGGTGAACGGCTCCGGCGACCTGACCGCCGCCCTGTTCACCGCCCACCTGCTGGAGACCGGCTCGGCGGCCGCCGCGCTGGCCGCGACCGCGTCGTCGGTGTACGCCGTACTCTCCGCGACGCTCGAGTCGGGCGAGCGTGAGCTCCGGATCATCGCCGCGCAGGACGCCATCGCCCACCCGGACAACGAGTTCGAGGTCGAGCAGGTCCGCTGAGGCTGGCAGCCCGTCGAGCTCCTCCGGCGTGATTCGGCGCCCCACCCAGCCGAGGTCGGATGGGGCACTGGGCCACGCCGGGGGGGACGCGGCTCTCGGCCGCTCTTCAGGGGGGTGATGAAGCGGCCTCGAACAACAGAGTAACCGGTTACCCACCGGTGCGGCACATTCTGGCAACATTTTGCGAACCAGCCTGCCTCAGGATGAGCGGCCTTCGGGCCCTCGGAGATGCCACCGACAGAGCAGAGCCGCGTGAGAGATTCGAACTCTCGACATTCGCATTACAAGTGCGACGCTCTGGCCAACTGAGCTAACGCGGCGATGCCGCGAACCAGCGGCCGGCCCAGCCTAACGAGGACGCTGCCGCCTCGTCCCATCGACCGGTCGTGTCGACCGCGTCGCCGATCACGCAGCCAGGAACGCGTCCAGCGACCGCCGGATGCCCGCCGCGTCGAGGCCGTGGGCACGCTGGTGCTCGGCCGGGGTCCCGTAGTGACGGACCTCCGACCGGCGGGTGCCGAGCGCGAGCAGCCGATGGGGAACGTCGGTCAAGGCGTCGGCGACCGAGCGGGCCGAGGTGCCGGCCAGCCAGGGCTCCACGAGGACGACGTCGGGCGTCACCAGGAGCCGGCGCAGCGCGGGACCGTCGAACGGCCGCACCGTGTGGGCGTAGGCCACGGTCACGTCGCGGTGGGTGGTGGCCGCCAGCACCTCGTCGAGCACCGGCCCGAGCGCGACGACGGTGGCGCCCGCCCCCCGTCGTACGACGTGCAGGCCGGCGCCGGCGAACGACTCGGTGTTGGTCTGCTCGACCACGCGCACGTAGTGCAGCCCGTCGGCGGCCACCGCGGCGCGCAGCACCTCATCGGTCTCGGCCACGGTGCCCGGCGCATGGATCACCACATCGGGCAGGGTGTCGATGAGCGCGACATCCCCGGGGGCCTGGTGGGTCCGGCCGGCGGTCGAGGCGTCGAAGGACCCTCCGACCCCGACCAGCACGCCCCCCACTCCCTGGTGGCCGAAGCCCAGCTTGACCTGCTCGAAGGCGCGCTCGACCAGGAAGGTGCCGAAGGTGTGCACGATCGGCCGCATCCCGGTCAGCGCCATCCCTGCGCCGACGTTGACCAGCAGCTGCTCGCGGATGCCGACGTTGAGCGCGCGGTCGGGATGGCGGCGGAACGCGGCCCCGAAGAAGCGGGCCGAGATCTCGGCGATCACCAGCGCCGTCGACAGGTCCTCGTCGAGCAGGTCGGTCACGGTGCGCGCGAACTGCGTGCGCGGGTCCCTCGTCAGCGCGGTCATGCGGCCACCTCCTCGTCGACCACGGTCGCGACGACCGCGTTGGGTCGCCCGACCCCCCGCTCCGAGAGCGCCTTCTCCAACGCCTCGTGGTCACGTCCGTCGACCGTGGTCACCGCCCAGCCCTCCGTGCCGAACCGCTCCGCGATCCGCCCGGGTACGGCGTAGCTCGAGCTGCGGTTGTCGACGACCACGACGGTCAGGGCGTCGAGCCCCAGCGCTGCGGCCAGCTCGAGCGCCTCGTGGTTGGATCCCTCGTCGAGCTCGGCGTCACCGACCAGCACGACCACCCGCGAGCCGATCCCTTGCGCCCGCAAGCCGAGCGCCGTACCGACTCCGAGCGGGAGCCCGTGCCCCAGCGAGCCCGAGGAGATCTCGACGCCCGGCACCAGGTTGCGGTCGGGGTGGTAGCCGAGCGGTGAGTCGAACGAGCCCCAGGACACGAGCCACGCCTCGGGGAAGAAGCCGCGGTCGCACAGGACGGCGTAGTAGGCCGCCGGGCCGTGTCCCTTCGAGAGCAGGAACCGGTCTCGACGCGGGTCGTCGACCTGCTCGGGCGAGA
>JAWWPM010000563.1:0-6362 GCA_033854915.1 Nocardioidaceae bacterium | reverse complement strand
GCGTCACTGTGGGCACCGTCTCCATGGGACCTTGGAAAAACCTTGGACCGCCACGCGACCACGGAGTTTCCTTGTCCGCGATGAGTCGTCATGTGATGATGCCGGGGTCCGTACGCACTCGTGGCCGGCGTCAACCGACCTGATCTCGGGTGAACGGAGGACCCCATGTACCGACGCGCCGTGCGCATCCTGACCACCTCCGCATTGACCGCCGCATCCTTCGCACTCGCTCCAGCAGTCGACGGCTCTGCTCAGGCGGCCGTCAGGACCACGTCGCTCACCCTCGTCGTGCACGGCTGTGACGACTGCACCATCCAGCCGGTGCGGGCCGACAGCAACGCGACGGTCCCCGTGTGGCGGGGAAGGATGAAGAAGGTCCGGAACGGCTCCGTGCACTGGACGGTGTCGATCCGGCACACCGTCGGGATGAGCTTCGACATCAACGACCCCAACGCCGTCAACGTGGGCGCCATGCCGGACATCGTCGTGGCCTACCGCGGCCTGGCCGTAGGTGACCGGGTACTTGCCGGAGTCGCCAGGCACAAGAAGCGTGCCAACGGATGCTGGGCAGGCACCCAGAAGCGCGCGATCACCCTTCGGGTCCGGGTCGAGCGGTTCCGCACGACCTCTGCCTTCCCACCACCCGTCAAGGGGTTCTCCATCCGGCCGTACTTCGTCAGGACCAGGGCCCACCTCCCCCTGGCGCCCGGGGTCGAGTACTCGCAGACCTTCCATGGCGCCATCGGAAATCAGGACGCCTACTTCTGCCGCCTGGGATAAGACTGCGCCGGGCAACCGGTGGGGACCCGTCAGTGCCACTCCTGGTCGAGGTGCAGCCCGTCAGGCCGCGACTGTCACGGCCACCTCGAGTGCCAGCGCACCGCGGACGACGTCCAGGACGTCGCCGACCACGTGCACGGTGAGTGCCTCGAGGACCTCGGCCGGTACGTCGTCGAGGTCCGGCTCGTTGCGGAGGGGGACGAAGACCTCGGTCAGCCCGTTGCGCTGGGCGGCGAGCAGCTTCTGCTTCAGGCCGCCGATGGGCAGCACCCGGCCGTTGAGGGTGACCTCGCCGGTCATGCCCACCTCGGAGCGCACCGGCCGTCCCGTGGCGAGCGAGGCCAGGGCGGTCACCATGGTGACCCCGGCCGACGGTCCATCCTTGGGTGTCGCCCCGGCGGGCACGTGCACGTGGATCGACTGGTCGAAGAATGCCGGGTCGATCCCGAGCTGGCTCGCGTGGCTGCGCACGAAGCTGAGCGCGATCTGTGCCGACTCCTTCATCACGTCACCGAGCTGGCCGGTCAAGGTCAGGCCGGTCGCACCCTGATGCGCGGACGCCTCGATGAAGAGCACGTCACCGCCCAGACCGGTCACGGCCAAACCGGTCGCGACCCCGGGCACGGAGGTGCGCTCGTGTGCCTCCGGGGTGAACCGCGGACGTCCGACCAGGTCCTTCAGGTCGGTCACGTCGATCTCGACCCGCTCCGAGCCGGTCGCCAGACGGGTGGCGGCCTTGCGCAGCGCCTTGGCCAGGAACCGCTCCAGCTGTCGGACGCCGGCCTCCCGGGTGTAGTTGGCTGCGATCTCGCGCAGCGCGGCATCGGAGACGGTGACCTCGGCGGCGGTCAGCGCGGCGCGTTCGAGCTGCCGGGGCAGCAGGAAGTCGCGGGCGATGGCCACCTTGTCGTCCTCGGTGTAGCCGTCGAGGGTGACCAGCTCCATCCGGTCCAGCAGCGCGGACGGGATCTGCTCGACCACGTTGGCCGTGGCGATGAACACCACGTCGGAGAGATCGAGGTCCAGCTCGAGGTAGTGGTCGCGGAACGTGTGGTTCTGCGCCGGGTCGAGCACCTCGAGCAGCGCCGCCGCCGGGTCCCCGCGGTAGTCCGCACCGACCTTGTCGACCTCGTCGAGCAGCACCACCGGGTTCATCGAGCCGGCCTCCTTGATCGCGCGCACGATCCGGCCCGGCAGCGCGCCGACGTAGGTCCTGCGGTGTCCGCGGATCTCGGCCTCGTCGCGGACGCCCCCGAGGGCGACGCGGACGAAGTTGCGGCCGAGCGCCCGCGCGACCGACTCCCCCAGCGAGGTCTTGCCGACTCCCGGCGGACCCGCGAGCAGGATCACCGCCCCCGAGCCCCTGCCGCCCACCACCTGGAGCCCGCGCTCGGCGCGACGGCTCCGGACCGCGAGGTACTCCACGATCCGTTCCTTGACCTCGTCGAGTCCGTGATGGTCCTCGTCGAGCACTGCGCGAGCCGCGACCACATCGGTGGAGTCCTCGGTGGTCACGCTCCACGGCAGCTCGAGCACGGTGTCGAGCCAGGTCCGGATCCAGGCCGTCTCCGGGCTCTGGTCGCTGGAGCGCTCGAGCTTGTCGACCTCACGCAGCAGCGCCTCGCGGACTGCGTCCGGGACCTCGGCGGCCTCGACCCTGCTCCGGTAGTCGTCGGCGCCGTCCGGCTCGCCCTCACCGAGCTCCTTGCGGATCGCCGCGAGCTGCTGACGCAGCAGGAACTCCCGCTGGCTCTTCTCCATGCCTTCTCGGACATCCTCACCGATCTTGTCGGTGACCTCGACCTCGGCGAGGTGTTCCCGCGTCCACCCGATCAGCACCTCGAGCCGGGTCTCCACGTCGGGGGTCTCCAGCAGCTCCCGCTTGCGGTCCACCGACAGGTACGGCGCGTAGCCGGCCGCATCGGCGATCGCGGCCGGGTCTGACATCTGGTGGACCTGGTCGATGACCTGCCACGCCTCACGTCGCTGAAGCACGGCGACGACCAGCCGCTTGTACTCCTCGGCGAGCTCGCGGGCCCGCTCGGTGACGTGCTCGTCGATGGCCTCGACCTCGACCCACAGTGCCGCACCGGGCCCGGAGACACCGGTGCCGATCCGGCCCCGGCCCTCGGCCTTCAGCACCGCTGCCGGACTGCCCCCGCTGAAGCGGCCCACCCGCTCGACGGAGGCGATCACGCCGTACGACGCGTAACGATCCTCCAGCCGCGGCGCCACCAGCAACCTGCCGTCACTGCTTGTCCGGGCGGCGTCGACGGCAGCCCGGGATGACTCGTCGAGCTCGATCGAGACGACCATGCCGGGCAGCACCACGACGTCGGAGACGAACAGGACGGGAAGACTCTTCTGGGACACGGGGTCCTCGCTTTCGCAAAACCTGAGTGATGTGCACTCAACCTCCGCATGCGTGGCCGTGTTCCAGTCCTGGCCCCGTGTTCGTCCAGGGCGAACAGCAGCCGTGAGGGCGCGCCACACTGCGTCCTCTGACGCTGCCATCCACCCGTTGCGCCCTGCTCATGCCGAGATTAGGTTGGCGGGCGTGGCAGATTCGGGATCAATCCTCTGGCCGCTCCGGTGACCTGATGGGTCGGCTGATCGTGTCGGCCCACACGACGACGGACGGCGTCATGGACCAGATCGAGGGCTGGTTCGACGAGCAGGGGGACCTGGAGGCGCACGGACTCGAGGAGCTGCGCGCAGCGGACGCGGTGCTTCTGGGCCGCGAGACCTACGAACAGTTCTACGGGTTCTGGTCGTCGGAGTCGGGGGCCTACGCCGACCTGATCAACCCGATCCCGAAGTACGTCGCGTCACGGACCCTGTCCGGGGAGCTGGACTGGAACGCCCAGCTGCTCGGAGACGACACCGCGGAGGCGGTGGCAGCGCTGAAGGCGGAGCTGGCGGGTTCGCTGATCTCCTACGGCTGCGGCGCCCTGGCGAACTTCCTGGCCCACAAGGGCCTCGTCGACGAGGTCCGCCTCTGGCTGCATCCGGTGGTGTGGGGTGACGGCGTGCGGCCCTTCCACGCCGGCGACCTGCCGGTCCGGCTCCGGCTGATCACGGCCACGTCGTACGACGGAGGCGTCGTGCGGCTGAGCTACCAGCCCCTGGCCGAGTGAGTCGACAAGCGGCTCGACAAGATGGTCCTTACCGACCGATGACATCCGGCCCAGGGGCTGGGACGAGACCCGGCCAGGTGGCAGGTTGTCACCGTGATGACACGCGTGCTGGTGGTCGATGACGACGTGACCGTTCGCGAGGTCGTGGTCACCTACCTGCGTGCCGCCGGGCACGAGGTCGCCGAGACCGGGGACGGGGAGGGCGCGCTCGCACTGCTGCGGGACCACCCCACCGACCTCGTCGTGCTCGACCTGATGCTCCCGGGCATCGACGGTCTGGAGGTCTGCGAGCGGCTGCGCGCCCGGGGAGACGACCTGCCGGTGATCATGCTGACGGCGCTCGGCTCCGAGACCGACCGGGTGGTGGGCCTGGAGCGTGGAGCCGACGACTACGTGACCAAGCCCTTCAGCCCGCGCGAGCTCGTGCTCCGCGTCGACTCGGTGCTGCGGCGCGCCGGCGAGCGTGCCGGCGGCGGCGTCCTGGGCACGGTCGCCGACGGTGACCTCGCGGTCGACTCGACCGAGCACACCGCCACCCTCGCCGGCCGCCGGCTCTCGCTGACCGCCCGGGAGTTCGACCTCTTGCGCTTCTTCCTCTCCCACCCCGGTCAGGCCTTCTCGCGCGAGGAGCTGCTGCAGAAAGTGTGGGGCTGGTCGTTCGGCGACCAGTCGACGGTGACCGTGCACGTGCGCCGACTGCGCGAGAAGGTCGAGGCCGACCCGACCCATCCCGTGCGCCTCGCCACGGTGTGGGGCGTGGGCTACCGGTGGGAGCCGGCGACATGACCCACGACCAGCTCACCATCATCTGGACCACCGCCGCGTGGTCGGGCGGCGTCGCCGTCATCGGCGGCAGCCTGATCTGGCTGGGCCGGCGCGCCTCGGTGCGCTGGCTGACCATCGGCGTCGCCATGGTGGCGGTGCTGGCGGTGCTGGCCGGCACGCTGGCGACCGCTCGGGCGATGTTCCTGTCCAACCACGACCTCGGCGTTGTCGCGCTGGTGGCGACGGTGGCCGGGGTGGTCGCGCTGCTCTTCGCCCTGGCGGTCGGCACGGCCCTCGCCCGCTGGTCCCGCGACCTCCAGGAGCGAGCCCGCGTCTTCGGCGAGAGCGGCGAGTTCACCGAGACCGCGCCGACAGGGCCCGCCGAGTTCGAGCAGCTGTCGGCCGAGCTACGGCGTACCAGCGCCAAGCTCGCCGAGTCCCGCGACCGTGAGGTAGCGCTGGAGCAGTCGCGGCGCGAGCTCGTGTCCTGGGTCTCGCACGACCTCCGCACGCCGCTGGCCGGGCTCCGGGCCATGACCGAGGCCCTCGAAGACGGCCTGGCCGACGACCCGGGGCGCTACCACGCCCAGATGCGGGCCGAGGTCGAGCGGATGGTGCGGATGGTCGACGACCTCTTCGAGCTCTCGCGCATCCACGCGGGCGTGATGCGGCTCAGCCCGCAGCCGGTGGCATTGGGTGACGTGGTCAGCGAGGCGCTGGCCAGCGCCGACTCCGTGGCCCGGGCTCGCGGCGTGCGGCTCGACGGCGCGGTGGACCAGGACATCCTCGTCACCGCCGACCCGGCCGGCCTGTCGCGGGTCGTGTCCAACCTGCTGATGAACGCGATCCGGCACACCCCGGCCGACGGCGTGGTCGAGGTCCAGGGACGGAGGGTGGCCGACGGCGTCGAGCTCTCGGTGACCGACGGCTGCGGCGGCCTGAGCGAGGACGACATGGCCCGGGTCTTCGACGTCGCCTGGCAGGGCAGTACGGCGCGCACGCCCGACCACGTCGACGGCACCGGCGGCGCCGGTGCCGGGCTCGGTCTGGCGATCGTCAAGGGCATCGTCGAGGCCCATCTCGGCCAGGTCGCGGTGGCCAACCACGAGCCGGGCTGCAGGTTCCTGGTCCGCCTTCCCGCCTGATCCTCAGCGGTACTCGGGGTTCTCGTAGTCGAACCGGCAGCCCGCGTCCCACTCCGAGCGCTGGTTGCCGTAGGCCGGGATGCCCCCTGCGTCCTTGAGCAGCCGAGCCAGGTGGATCAGGTTCCAGGTCATGAACGTCGTGTTGCGGTTGGTGAAGTCGTTCTCGGGCCCGCCGCTGCCCGGGTCGAGGTACGACGGTCCCGGACCCGCCTCGCCGATCCAGCCCGCGTCGGCCTGCGGCGGGATGGTGTAGCCGATGTGCTGCAAGGTGTAGAGCACGTTGTGGGCACAGTGCTTGATGCCGTCCTCGTTGCCGGTGATCAGGCAGCCGCCGACCCGGCCGTAGTAGAGATACTGGCCGGCGTCGTTGAGCAGGTGCGAGCCGCCGTAGAGCCGCTCGTGCACCTGCTTCATGATCGAGCTGTTGTCGCCCAGCCAGATCGGGCCGGCCAGCACCAGGATGTCGGCAGCCTTCACCTTCTCGAAGATGTCGGGCCAGTCGTCGGTCTGCCAGCCGTGCTCCCGCATATCGGGC
>JAWWPM010000562.1:0-8842 GCA_033854915.1 Nocardioidaceae bacterium | reverse complement strand
ACTGCCACCCGCGCCGTACGGCTGCGCGCCGCCGACTGCGACCTGGCCGACTTCGTCGCGCTGGTCGAGCAGACTCCTGACCCGGCCGACTACCCGCTCGCCGCCGAGGTGGTCGACCGCGTGCTGGTCTACGACGCGGAGCGGCTCCGCGCCGAGGTGACGCGTCCCGACGGCGAGGACACTGTCGCCGCCGAGCTGGTGCGGGCGTTCACCGGGGGGCCGGGTGTGGTCGCGATCCGTGGCGCCTTCCCCGACTCCGGTGTGGTCGACCGGGCGACCGCCGCCTACGACGCGATGATCGCCGACGAGAGGGCCGCGGGCGGAGCCAAGGGCGACCACTTCGCCAAGGCCGGTGCCAACGACCGGGTCTGGAATGCCTTGGAGAAGCTCGCCGTCCGCGATCCGGAGACCTTCGTCGACTACTACGCCAACGACATGATCGCGCTGGTGTCGCGGGCCTGGCTCGGCCCGGGCTACCAGGTGACCTCGCAGGTCAACGTCGTACGGCCCGGCGGGCAGGCCCAGGACCCGCACCGCGACTACCACCTCGGCTTCCTCGAGAACGCCGTCATCGAGCGCTATCCCACCCACGTCCACCTGCTCTCGCCGGTGCTGACCCTGCAGGGTGCGGTCGCCCACTCCGACATGCCGGTCGACAGCGGCCCGACGATGTACCTGCCTTACTCCCACCAGTACGCGCCGGGTTACCTCGCCTGGCGGCTCCCGGAGTTCCGCGACTACTTCCAGTCGCACTACGTGCAGCTCGCGCTGGTCAAGGGTGATGCCGCGTTCTTCAACCCGGCGCTCTTCCACGGCGCCGGCACCAACGTCTCGGCCGACATCCAGCGGGTCGCCAACCTGCTCCAGGTCTCCTCGGCGTTCGGCCGCGCCATGGAGACCGTCGACCGCGACCGGGTGCTGCGGGCGATCTACCCAGTCCTGCTCGAGCGTCGGGCCGCCG
The DNA here is from genome assembly GCA_033854915.1 of Nocardioidaceae bacterium. Taxonomy (GTDB): domain Bacteria; phylum Actinomycetota; class Actinomycetes; order Propionibacteriales; family Nocardioidaceae; genus Nocardioides. The sequence goes on along the minus strand of JAWWPM010000562.1, from coordinate 7,881 downwards.
GGACGCCGTCCGACGCACTGGCCCGCGCGCTGGCCGCGGCCGCCGATGGCTACCCCTTCCCGACCAACCTCGACCTCGACCAGCCGGTCGGCGGCATGACCCCCGCCTCGCAGGCCGAGCTCGCCGCGGGAGCCCTGGCGGCCGGGACTCCGGCCGACGACCTCGGCGCGGTGCTCGACGGCTACGCCGCACGTCGTACGACGTGGTGACGAGCACTGACTAGGTTCGGGGGTGTGCAGGCCCCCGACCCCGCGTGCTGGCTCCACCCCGACGTCGAGGTGGGGCCGTCCGACGTGGCCGGGCGCGGGCTGATCGCCACCGCCGACCTGCCGGCGGGCACGGTCGTGTCGCGGCTCGGTGGCACGCTGGTCGACGCCGCCGAGCTGAGCCGGCTGCGCGCCGCCGGCACGGCGTACGTCGACAGCGTGGTGCTCGACGACGACGTCCACCTGTTGCTCGCGCCGGACAGCGACAACCGGTTCGGCAACCATGCCTGTGACCCCAACCTGGGCTGGGTCGACGGCTACGCGCTGGCCACGCTGGTGGACGTCGCGGCCGGCAGCGAGCTGTTGCAGGACTACGCGACCAGCGTGGTCGAGCCCGACTTCGTGCTGCGGTGTCACTGCCAGAGCTATCGCTGCAGGCAGATGGTCGAGGGCACCGACTGGCGGATCCCGCAGCTCCAGCGCAGGTACGCCGGTCACTGGACGCCCTACGTCCAGCGGCTGATCGACGCCCAGGGCGCCTAGCGGGGCGCGGCCACCGACGAGAGGGCCGGGGCGGAGCCGCTGTCGCGTCCCGTGGAGCCCCAGACCGCGCGGGCGCCGGCGTCACCGGTGAGCACGACCAGCACGAGCACGGTGACCGCCGCCATCGGGAGCAGCACCACGAGCGGCTTGGCGAGCGTGGTCACGCCCTCCTTGTGGTCCTTGTCGGGCAGCGGGTTGTGGTGCGGCAGCGACCACCAGGCCACGACGACCAGCGCCGCGAGCACCCAGGTGGCGGCCTGGAGCAGGCCGGCCCAGTGCTCGTGGGTCTGGATCAGTGAGGTGTCCTCGTGGAGGCGGCTCTTGAGGCTGTCACCGGTCGCCGCGGCCAGCCAGACCGAGACCGCGGCCACGACCGCCAGGACGACGGCCGGCGTGCGGGTCTGCCAGCGGCGCGAGGGCAGCACGGCGTACGCCGTGGCGAACAGGGCAGCGAGCGGCACGAGGACGACCGCCGCGTGAACGATGAGCGGGTGCAGGGGGATGCCGTTGATGGTCATCCGGGCGAGGCTAGGGATCTCGTCTGTGCGGCAACTGTGCGCGGACGGTGGATCTCACAGCATCGGCACAGTTTGTTCCGGGGCCAGCGGGGCACCGGCTGCGACGCGGAGAAGGCCGGGTCGCGGCGTCCCCCCGAACACCTGCGACCCGGCCTCATGTGACTGCGGCTCTCCCCGCGGGGCCGGGGTTCGCTGTCCCCCCGAATCAGCGTTCCCCGGCCTCTGTCGTACAAAGAGCCGCCAGGTGCGCCGGTGATACGTGATCGGTGAAAAAAATGTTCACCAGCCCGCACCGAAGCACAAGAAGGGCAGTGGTGCCCCGTTCGGCACCTCCGTACCCACCTCGGCGAGGGCCACCGCGGGTGCGGCTCCGCCCGCGACCAGGGCGTGCCAGCGGGCCAGCGCCTCGCAGGCGACGTGGTCGGCGACCAGCGCGGGGGAGGAGAGCACGTGCCGGGCTCCCGCGTGCAGCCAGGCGGCGGTCATGCCGACGGCCTCCTCGCCGGACCGCACCGAGACCCGGCCGAGCTCGCACGCCGACAGGACGACCGTCTCGGGGGTGTGGGCGAGGGCGTCGATGTCGTAGCCGAACCACGCGCCGTCGCTGAGCTCCACCCCGGAGAACAGCGGGTGCTCGCCCGAGTGGCGCCCGTGCCCGGCGAGATGGAGTACGTCGACGCGCTCGGCCAGCGCGGCCACGCGCCGTGCGTTGGCGTCGCGACCGGTGAGCACCTCGGCGCCGGGCCACGCCTCGGCGGCTCTGCTGACCTCTTCGGCGGCCCGGTCGACGCGGGGACCGGCGACCAGGCCGACCCGCCGGCCGCCCGAAGCGGTCGCCCGGTTGCGTGTCCAGTGCGTCGCGGAGGGCGGGATCGTCAGCGGCCGCCCGACGAAGCCCGGCAGCAGGCTCCACGGCGTACCGGCCAGGCTGCCGCTCGGCGTGAGCACCAGCCGCCGGTCGCCGACCAGCGGCAGCACCGGGTCGACCAGCTCGGCGGACACGCGGGCCAGGCTGCGGTGCAGGCTGGCCCGGATCACGCCGGCCAGCGGGCCCTCGGTGCGCGAGGCGGCCATGTCGAGGTCGGCCGCGACGGCGTCCAGGCGGTTGCGCAGCCCGTCGCCGTCGCCCAGGGGGACCACGGTCGCGCCGTCGGAGGTGGCCACGAGCGCGGCCATCCGGCCGGGGCGTACGACGTACGCCACCAGCGCCGCGTCCCCCAGCCCCGCCAGCAATTCGTCGAACGGCGCCGGCTCGCCCACCTCGCCGCCGCCGGGCGCGGCCCAGCTGTGCCGGGCGATGCGCTCGGCGAGCTCGCCGCGCCGGGGGTCGCCGTTCTCCAGCTGCCGGAGGGCGGCGAGGTCGGCCGCGATCTGCTCGTCGCGGGGCGGCCGCACCGGAGCCACCCGGCCGACCAGCGCCCGGGCCCGCTCGGACCACTCGTAGACCAGCTCCGACCCGCCGTCGTCGAGCGCCGAGTCGAGGCCGCGGGTGGCGAGGTCGCGACCGTGGCCCACCAGGGTGCTCTGGAGGTCGAGGCTCCCGAACGACGACTGCCAATAGTGCAGCTCGGTCAGCCCCTGCGTGATCTCGCGCCTGGCCTGCGTGGGCCGGTGCTGGGCCTGCGCGAGGTCGGCCCTGACCTCCTGCCTCAGGAGACGGAGCGGGATGGAGGACTCCGGCGACAGTCGGACCTTGCGGAGGCGCGTCCGGGCGCCGGCGAGGTCGCCGAGGCTCTGCGCCAGCCGTGCGGCGACCAGAGACAGCTGGTCGGCCTCGGTGCCGAGGCCCTCGTTTCGGAGCTCCTCGACGAGGCCGTCTGCACGTGCGAGCAGGGTGTGCGAATGCCGGCCCGCGCCGATCTCGGCGGCGATGGCGAGCGCCTCTGCCCGCGCCGACCACACCGGACTCCCGTGACTGGCGAAACGTCGCGAGGAACGGCGGGCCATGACCCGAGCCTGTTGGGGATCCTCGCGCAGCAGGGTCTGGGCCAGTACGTACTCGCACTCGGCCTGGAAGCGGCGCAACCGCTGGGCGCCGTAGGCGGTTGCTGCCGCGCGCAGCGCCCGCGCCGCTTCGCGCGGCCTCCCGGCCGCGAGGAGCACCTCGGCGCGGTCCTGCTCGCAGACCGCCCGCGACACCGGGGAGATCGGCATCAGCACGACCGCTGCCTCCTCCATGGTCGACAGCGCGCCGACCAGGTCTCCGGCGAGAAGCCGGGCATAGCCGAGGTTGTGCTCTGCCTTGGCCGCCTGCTCGGGCATGGCCGCGATCTGGAACTGGTGCGCGGCTGCGGCCAGGTCCGCGGCAGCCGCCTCCACGTTCGACACTCGCAGATGCAGGTCACCGCGGTTGAGCAGGGCACGACCCAGGTGCTCGGGCTCCTCGTGCAGCAGAGAAACCGCGCGCTCGAAGTCGTGAAAGGCTCCATTGGTGTCCCCGGACCGCATCCGGAGCAAGGCCAGCTGCGACCAGATGAGGCCACGCGTGGACGACGATGTGCCTTCGAGGTCAAGCGCGGCCAGACAGCGCATCATGCCGCTCTCGGGGGATCCGGTCTCGGACTCCACATACGCCAGGCTGAGCTCGATCCGTCCGGTCAGGTCGGGCTCGTTGCTCAACGAACCCGCCCGGTCGAGGAGCCGCCGTGCCGACAGGTGCCGCCCGGCCCGATGTGCCTCCTGGGCACGTCGGTAGAGCTCCTCAGCCTTCGGCACACCTCATCATGGCGCGATGTCGGTCAGGGCCTCCACCGCGGCCCACGATCGCGTCACCGCCGGGCTTCGCCCGTCGGCGGTCTGGTCGGCCGGGATGTCACCGAGCACCTCGGCCAGACGACCGGCGAAGAGGGGGGCGGAGAACGACGTGCCGCTCCAGAGCGCGAAGCGTCCGGTGTAGTCGTCGGGGTCGATCGACTCGCGCCGCCGGTGGTAGATCTCCGTGCGGGCCATCGGCTGCAGACCGCCCTGGAACTGTGGGGTCGTGCTCATCACGGCCGCACCCTGGGCGTGGGCCCGGACCCACAGCCCGGCGTTGCTGAAGAGCGCGTCGGTGAGGTTGGGGTTGAGGGCACCGACCGAGACGACCGGCACCGTCGACGCGGCAGGCTGGTTGAGACCATGGCCGTCGATCCATGGCGCGAAAGCCGCCGGGAACATCGGGCGAGCCGTGGCGTCGTTCCCGGCCGAACACACCACGGCGACGCCGCAGTCGCCGAGCAGGGTGAGGATGTCGTTCATCGTCGGATCGAAGAGCTCGTCCTCGGGCGTCTCGTGGTAGTAGCCCATCGACAGGCTGAGCACGTCGATCGGATGGCCACTGTCCTCGCCGTCGCGGTAGCGGCGCGCGACCTCGGCGATGTCGGACAGCGCGTCGACGAGGTCGCTCTCCACGATCGGCCCGTCCGACGCCATGATCCGCCACGCGACGATGTCGGCGTCGGGGCAGGCCTGGTGGATCAGCCCGCAGATGAACGTGCCGTGACCGGACATGGTGTCGAGACCACCGTCGAGGGGACCGACCTGGTCGGGCCACTGCTCGGGATCGGTGCTGTCGTCGCTGTAGCCGATCACGTCGCCGTCGAGTCGGACATCGAGGTCGACCACGTCGTCGAGCCACGGGTGCTGCCCGCAGCCGGTGTCCAGCACGGCGACCACCGGTCGGCGCACCTCGGTGAAACAGTCGTCGTCGCGACGCTTCGGGGCCGGGCCGACGTACGCGATCGGCTGATGACCACCCGAGCCTGCGTAGGCGTACGTGGACATGGCGGCCGAGGCCCCGCCGCCGAACGGGTTGCCCTCGTGGAAGGGATTCCCCTCGTGGAACGGGTTGCCTTCGTGGAACGGGTTGCCTTCGACTCCGCCGCGGACGGTCACGATGTGGTCGAGCCCGACACCGCGCATGGCCTCGATCCCGAAGCGCGCGCGGGCCTGCTGGAGCAGTACCCAGCCGTCGGGCGCCAGGGTGGCGCGCTGGTCCTTGACCTCGAGCTCGACGCGCACGAGTCCGAGCCGCTTGCGGTGGGAGGCGATCTCGCGCTCCGCGGCAGCGTCGTCGAGGTCCCAGCCGAGCTCGTCGGCGACCTCGCGCAGCTGGGCGATCACCCGCGGGACGTCGCTGCTGCGCGAGATGGTCAGCCGCGGCCCGACGTACACCGTCGACTGCGGCGTGACGCCCTTGATCGTCAACGCGGTGCCGGGGTCGAGCACCCGCCCGTTCACCTGCTGCAGCACGTGTGAGGGCGGCAACGCCGGCTCGCGGTTGGCCGACGGCCGGCGTGGGCGGCGGGCGTCGTCGTTGCTGGGGGTCGACACGTGAGGAACTCCTAGATCAGGAAGGGCGGGGTCACGAACGGCGGCGCCGCTGAGTCGTCGGACTGGTCACTGGTCTGGGGCAGCAGCCACAGCCGGGCCTCGCCGGAGTGCGGCGCGGAGAACTCGAAGCGGCCGTCCTCGTCGGACTCGATGCTCTGCCGGGTGTGGGACAGGGCGTCGCCCGGAGGGCCGAGGAAGATCTTCATCGGCACGGCCGGGACCACCCAGCCGTCGATGCGGCGATGGCCGTCGACGGTGCTGATCCGCACCAGCACGCGGTACGACGTACCGGCGAACTCGAGCGCGACCGTCGAGTCGTCACCCTCGGTGACGGCGTCGTCGGCGCTGCGGACGCCGGCCGCGAGGTCGACCCGCTCGACCAGGGTGAGCTGCTCCCACTCGTCCTCGAGGTCCTCGACGGCGAGCCGTGCGAGCACGCCGTCGGCCAGGTCGTCGGGGGCCGGGTCGTAGGCGGCGTACAGCCGGGCCACGGCCTCCAGCAGCTGGTCGTCAGAGAGCTTCATGACGCACCTCCGAGCTCGACGCGGAGCTTGTCGAGGCAGCGACGGCGCGTCGGGCCGATGCTGCCGACCGGCATCTGCAGCCCCTCGGCGACCGAGGAGTAGTCGGGCCGCGGCTCCCACGCCACGATCCGGAGCAGCTTCTGGCAGCGCTCGGGCAGCCGGCCCAGGGCCGCCCAGAGCAGGGAGTTCTCGTCGTTGGTGACGACCTGGGCCTCGGGGGAGGTCTGCAGCGGCATCCGCGCGTCCAGCACCTCGTCCTCGACCGGACGGGTCCTGGTGGACGCCTTGCTCACGCGCCACGCCTCGCGGCGGGCGGCGGTGCACAGCCAGCGGGTGATCGCCTGTGCGTCGCGGACCGAGTCCGCGCCCTTGACGAGGGTCAGCCAGGTGTTCTGAACGACGTCCTCGGCGGCCTCCTTGTCGAGGCCGCACGCGCGGACGACGTGCCACAGCACGGGACTCATCACCGTGACGAGCTCGTCGAGCGCGGCGTCGTCGCCGGCCCGCCAGCGACGGAACGCGTCCGTCGCGACGTCGTAGAGCGCCGAGGAGGTGGGCCCCGGTGCGTCGTGCATGGTCATCACACCCCCAGAGGAGGCACGCCCCCACTGCCTGATACGTACCTGAAGGGGTGAAACTACCGCGATCGCGCCCCGCGCGTCGTGCGCAGCGCCGTGTGCCGGACGGCCGCTCAGCGCACCGCGAACAGCGCCAGGCAGGCAAGGCCGGCCACGACGCAGTAGACGCCGAACGGGCGCAGGGTGTTGGAGTGGACGTAGCGGGTCAGCCAACGCACCGAGACGTAGGCCCCGATCCCGGCCAGCACCGAGCCGAAGAGGATCTGGGGGCGCACCCCGGCACCGAGCGGGCCGAACAGGTCGGGCAGCTTGAGCACCCCGGCCGCGAGGATCACCGGCGTCGCCAGGAGGAACGAGAAGCGCAGCGCGTCCTCACGCCGCAGCCCGGCTCTCATGCCGGCCGCGGTGGTGATGCCCGATCGCGAGATGCCGGGCGCCAGGGCGAGCATCTGCACGCTGCCGATGGCCAGTGAGCGCTGCACCGACATCAGGGACAGCCGCGCGTCGGCGGCCACGCCGTCGGCGACCGGGTCCGAGGGCACCTCGGCCGGGACCGTCTCCGGGACGGGCGACCGGGCGGCGTACCACTCGACCGCGAGCAGGACGATGCCGTTGACCACCAGGAAGGACGCCGCCGGCACCGGCTTGCCCAGGTGGGTGCGCAGCCAGTGCTCGAACAGCAGGCCGGTCAGGCCGACCGGGATGGTGGCGATGATCAGCTGCCAGATCAGCCGCTCGTCGGGGTTGCCCAGCCGGCGGTGCCGGACGCTGGTGACCAGCCCGGTCATCAGCCGCAGCCAGTCGCGCCAGTAGAACAGCACCAGCGCGAGCGCGGTCGCGACGTGGGTGCCGACGATGAACGCGAGGTACGGCGACTCGGTGGCCGAGACGTCGAGGTCGCGCGCCCAGCTCCCGCCGATCACGGCCGGCAGCAGCACGCTGTGGCCCAGGCTCGAGATCGGGAAGAGCTCGGAGACTCCCTGGAGGAGGCCCACGACGGCAGCCTCCAGCCAGCTGAGGTGATGCACGCGGGACCTTCCGGAGACGGGACGGGGACCCTCCATGGTCCCGGCCCGAATCTGTCAGGAACCTGTACGGGCGACGGGTTCGGGCCGCGCCACCCCGCGGCGGTACGCCGTGGCGCGGGCCACGAGCGCCTCGCGCAGCTCGGTCACCGACTCCGGGGCCGACTGGGCCCGGC
>JAWWPM010000561.1:0-3967 GCA_033854915.1 Nocardioidaceae bacterium | reverse complement strand
CGGTCGACCTCGTCTACCAGCAGCAGCGCCGGGCTCTGCTGGAGCGCGGCCAGCACCGGGCGCGCGAGCAGGAACCGCTCGTCGTACAGGCTCTTCTCGGCCTCCTCGGCGTCGGCGCCACCACCGGCCTCGAGCGCCCGCAGGTGCAGGATCTGGCGCGGGAAGTCCCAGTCGTAGAGCGCCTGCGTGGAGTCGATGCCCTCATAGCACTGGAGGCGGACCAGCGGCAGCTCGAGGCTCTCGGCGAGTGCCTCGGCCAGCGCGGTCTTGCCGGTGCCGGGCTCGCCCTCGAGCAGCAGCGGTCGTTGCATGGCGAGCGTCAGGTAGGTCACCGTCGCGAGCTCGTCGTCGCAGAGGTAGCCGGTCCGCCCCAGCAGGGCGGACACCTCACGCGCCGACTCGGGCAGGGACGACGGCTCCATGCGAGCAAGGCTACTGGCGGGCCCGTTGGCCGTTGGTTGGGCGAGCCGACATCGGCCGCGGTGGCGGTCCGGGCCGATCAGCTCCGGGAGTCGACGTCGTGGCCGGTGGCGAGGTCGCCGCACTCGACCAGCTCGACGTCGCGGCCGGCCAGGTAGGCGCGGGCGCCCTGGTCACCGTGGGCGGTCTCGAGCACGCCCGGCCAGTGGTCGCGGCCGAAGAGGACCGGGTGGCCGGGGACGCCGTCGTACGCCGCCCGGGCGAGGACGTGCGGAGAGCGCCCGGCACGCCCGACGCGGGCGACGACCTCGGGGACCAGGTCGGGCAGGTCGACGAGGGAGACCAGGACGAAGCCGTCGGTGGAGTCGGTGAAGGCGAGCATGCCGGCCCGCAGCGAGGCGCCCATGCCGTCGGCCCAGTCCTCGGCGACCACGATCCGAGGCGGCTCAGCGAGGCCTACGAGGAGGGCGCTGGCGCGCTCGGCCTCGGCGCCGAGCACCACGGTCACCCGCCGGCAGCCGCCATCGGCGAGGTTGGTCACCCCACGGACCAGCCACGAACCGCGGTCGTCGGAGACCAGGGCCTTGGGCATCCCCATCCGCCGGCCGGCGCCGGCCGCCAGCAGCAGTCCCTCCACGGGCTCAGCCTCTCACCGAGTGTGTCCCGAGATGGTTTCGGTACTCGTGTGCCTGAGAACGCGCCCTTGCGCGTCGTCAGGCCCACGACCTGTGACATCGGGCCCGCCCGGGATCGACCGCGACGTCGCTATGTCACCCGACGCCCGGGAGATGCGACGGCGACGGAGAGTTCCGGCTGTCCATGAGAGTGCCTCCGCTCCTCGAAGCGCCGATGCCCTGACACCGGACATCCTGACCAGACGACCGCTCAGCCGGCGTACGCCTGCTCGTAGAGCGCGGCCAGCCGGCCGTCCGCCGGGCCGCTGAAACCGCAGGCGGTCACCTGGCCGTTCTGGGCCGAGATGAGGTACTGCTGACCGACCGCCAGCTGCGCGGCGTCGACCAGGTCACCCAGCACCGGAGCGCTCACCTTGGCCAGCGCGGTCGGGCCGCCCTTGAACCAGTGGTCGACCCGGAACGTCGCGCTGCCGCCGGTCAGGGTGGTCAGGGTGCCGCGGAAGGCGATCGTCTGTGCCTGGAGGACCCCGATGTTCGGCACCATGCACCGGCCGTGCACGGGGGCGTACCCGAGCGCGGTCACCGTGCCCTGGGCCGTGGGCGCCTGGTCGTGGTCGCGGTTGACGAGCCCGAACACCCCGGCCGCCACGATCAGCAGGACCGCCGCCGCCGCGACCAGCCAGGTCAGGGGGCTGCGGTCGCGGGTGCCGTTCTCACGCGTCTCGTGGGTGGGGGTGGCGGTGTCGGACATGGCGGCCTCCAGGAGCTGCGCGACGCGGCCGGGATCGGCCGGTGGCAGGGAGGAGGCCGGGTCGGCAGTGCGCAGCCGCGAGAGCAGGTCGTCGTCGTTCACGGTCTCCTCCCTCCGTTCGCCCCTTCATGTCCGCCGACGGTGTCGATCTTTCGCAGCTTGTCGCGGAGCCTTCCGCGGGCGCGGTGCAGCCGGATCGCGGCGGCGTTCTCGGTCACGTCCAGCACCGTGCCGATCTCGCCGGGGGTCAGCTGCTCCCACGCCCAGAGCCGGAGCAGCTCGGCGTCGTCGGAGGACAGGGCGGCCAGCGCCTCGCCGAGCCGGTCGTCGCCCACTGGTTCGGGCGCCTCGCGCGGCGGGTCGACCGTGGCGATCCGGCCGGCCAGGCGACGCTGCCGGCGGGCGCCCCGCTCGGCGTTGGCCAGGCAGAGTCGCGCCACGCCGTAGGCGAAGGGCAGCGGCTCGGCCGGCAGCTCGTCGTACCTCCGCCAGAGCACGAGCAGGGTGTCGCCGAGCACGTCGTCGGCGGTGGCGGCGTCGGTACGGCGTGCCAGAAACCGGCGCAGGGGGTCGAGCACCCCGCGCACGATGGTGTCGAAGCGCGCACGGCGGGCCTCGAGATCGGCCGTGTCCACGGTCTCCACCCTCACACATGTCCGGCGGGCGCCCGGATCTTTCACCCTTCGGGGCGTGGTGCGGTCAGCCGACGGCGATGAGCGCAATGCCGGCCAGCACGATCGCAGCCCCCACCAGCCGTCGTGCCGGGCGGGGCTCGCGCAGCACCAACCAGCCGAACAGCGCGCCCACCACGATGCTCGTCTCGCGGGCGGGTGCGACCAGCGCCACCGGCGCCAGCTGCAGGGCGCGCAGCACCAGCACGTAGGCCAGCGGCGACAGGATCCCGACGACCAGCACCGGACCTCGAGCAGCCCTCCAGACCTCGCGGAGCGACTGCGGCTCGCGTCGCCGGGCGAGCAGCAGCGCCAGCCACGGCACCTGCAGGACCGTGCCCAGCACGAAGTAGGGCAGCGGCGGCACGTCGAGGTGGTTGACCGAGAAGTTGTCCCACAGCGTGTACGACGCAATGGTCGCGCCGGTCAGCAGTCCCCACGCGACCCCCGCCCGCACCCCGTGCAGCCCCCGGCCGAGCGCGATCAGCAGCACCCCGGCGACCACGGCGAGCACACCGGCCGCCGGGACCAGACCCGGGCGCTGGCCGAGCACTGCGACCGCGAAGACGAAGGTGAGCAGTGGCCCGGACCCGCGCGCCAGCGGATAGACCAGGTTGAGGTCGCCCTCCGCGTAGCCGCGCTGGAGCACCAGCTGGTAGGCGATGTGCAGCACCGCGGTCACGGCCGCGCCGAGCAGCCACGACCAGTCGGGAGTCTCGTCACGGACGACCACCCAGACCACCGCGACCGGGCCCCAGCAGACCACCGTGGTCACGACGTACAGCCAGATGAAGGCGACCCGGTCGCCGGTCACGCCCTTGGCGGCGAGGTTCCACGTCGCGTGCAGCAGCGCCGCCGTCAGGACCAGCGCGAGCGCGGTGGTGCTCATCGGGTGACGGCGTCGCGCGACATCCGCACTTCTGGTGTCCCCGTGTCGGGAAGGAGGTCGCGAACGCCGTCGTCGGTGAAGCCGCACTTGCGGTAGAAGCCCACCGCCCGGTCGTTGCCCTCGACCACCCAGAGGTACGCCGCGCGGTCACCGATGGCCGTGTCGAGCAGCGCGTGGGCGACGCCGGTCCCGTGTGCGCGGGCGAGCACGTTGATCGCGTAGAGCTGGCAGGGCGTCGGAGCGTCCTCGTCGCGAGCCGGCCCGGAGGTGGTGAGGCCGACGACGCCCCTCTCGTCGCGGGCCAGCCAACTGCGCACACCCGGCCGTGGCTCCAGGAGCCGCTCCCGCCAGCTCGCGGCGAACGCGACCGGGTCGAGGCCGTCGAGGTAGTCGGCGGGCATCAGCCCGGCGTAGGCCTCCTGCCAGACGCGGACGTGGACCCCGCCCACCTCGTCGGCGTCATCTAGCGTGATCGGCGCGATGGTCCACGGCACCTGCTCACGCTCTCACAGGCTCAGCGGCACAGGCCGAGCATGTCCCGTTGCGCGGCTGCCTCGGAGGGGTCGAGGGCCAGGTGCCACCGGGTCTTCACCGCCACCCA
>JAWWPM010000560.1:0-2704 GCA_033854915.1 Nocardioidaceae bacterium | reverse complement strand
CCAGGGCGCGTCCGTTGGCGTGCCCGCCGGGCTGGAACTGCGCCGCCGGGATCAGCAGCGTGGTGACGAAGGCGCTGCCGACCAGGAAGACACTCATCAGCACCGCGGCCGTGGTCAGCAGGCGCTGGGTGCCACGGATCCGGCCGGTCGGTCGGGACTCGGTGTCGTCGGCGTCGCCGCGGACGTGCGGCATCACCGCGACCCCGGTCTCGAAGCCGGACATCCCCAGCGCCAGCTTGGGGAAGACCAGGAGCGAGACCCCGAGCATGGCCAGGGGGTTGCCATGCTGCTGGGTCAGGGCCGCGCTCCAGTCGGGCACCAGGTGGGGGTGGGTGACGATCTGCCACATGCCGACCCCCATCACCACGACGTTGAGGGCGAGGTAGATCCCGACGAGCCCGACCGCGAGGCCGATGGCCTCGGTGAAGCCGCGCAGGAAGACCGCACCGAGCAGGGCCAGCAGGACCAGCGTGATCGCGACCTGGTGGCCGGTGAGCACCGAGTTGAGGTTGGGGTTCTCGATCAGGTGGGCCGAGGCGTCGGCGGCGGACAGGGTCATGGTGATGATGAAGTCGGTGGCCGCGAACCCCAGCAGTGCGAGCACGAACAGCTTGCCCTTCCAGAAGCTCAGCAGCCGCTCGAGCATCGCGATGGAGCCCTCGCCGTGCGGGCTCTCCTGAGCGACGCGGCGGTAGACCGGCAGCGCGCCGAACAGCGTCAGCACGACCAGCACGAGGGTCGCCACGGGTGAGAGCAGCCCGGCCGCCAGCGCGGCGATGCCCGGCTGGTAGCCGAGCGTGGAGAAGTAGTCGACCCCGGTCAGGCACATCACCTTCCACCAGGGCTGGCCGGTGTCGGCGTGGTTGACCTCGCCCTCGTCGACCAGCCAGTGCCGGGCGCGTTGGGACAGCGGGGCCGGTGCGGTGGCGGTCATGGCCCGGCTCAACGCGTCCCGACGGCGACAGCCACCTGGTCGGCCAGGAGCACCGCGACACGACGCTGCTCGGCCGACGGATAGCTGACGCGCGAGACGGCGATGACCAGGAAGTGACCCACGACTCGCGCGCCTCGGCCCACCGGGATGGCGACGTAGTCGTTGGTGGGCAGACCGACCCGGTCGACGTCGACCGTGTGGTCGCCGCGGATGACGGTCCCGTCATGGCGCAGCACCGCGACCCGGTCGTCGCTGACCGGCCCCTGCTCGAAACGACAGTCGTCGACGCCCAGCACGTCGGCGATCTGGCGTGCCACCACCTCCACCAGGATCGGCGCGGGGGTGTCGCCCTCCGAGACCAGCCGGGCCGCCCCCAGGACGCCCTCGAGATAGCCGGACCGGCCGGCCGCACGCGCCTGCTGCCGATGGCCCCACAACGCGATCTCGGTGACCGCGAGGCCGATCAGGACGAGCAGGACGGTGGCCTCGACGTCGTCGGAGCCCTTGATTGCGAACCGCTGGTAGGGCGTGGTCAGGAAGAAGTCGAACCACAGCCCACCCGAGACCGCGGCGATCAGCCCCGCGACCCGATCGCCGGTGGCAGCAGCCGCCACCACCCACAGCACCAGGACGAGCACCGCGGTCGCCGCCGGCACCCGGTCGCGGTTGGTCGCCAGGACGGCGCACGTCACCAGGGGCAGCAGGAGCGCCCCGAGCCGGGCCGCGACCCGCCACTGCCCCTCCGGCGGCCACATCCGCGGACTGTCGACGATCCGCTCGTCGGGCGATGTCTGGACTGTCACGCCTCCAGCCTGCTCCGCCGACGACCCCCGATCGCCGGTCTTGACGGATCCCTGACGCGTGGTCAGTCGGTGATCAGGTCGCCGACCAGGCCGTGCACCAGCTGGGCGCCGTGCTCGGTGAGGATCGACTCCGCGTGGAACTGGATGCCCCGGAAGTGCGGCCCGCGGACCAGGTGGACGTCGCCGGTCGCCGGGTCGGTCTCGACGGTGACCCCGTCGGGCGGGTCCGCACCGTCGGTCCGGCCCACGAATGTGTTGTAGAACCCCACCCGCTCGGTGCGCCCGTCGATCGCGACGTCGGCCTGGGTCCCCTGGAAGACGATGTCCTTGTAGGCCAGCGGGATTCCGAGCCGCTCGCAGAGCACCTGGTGACCCAGACACACCGCCAGGAACGGCTGTCGGCGCCCGAGGAGCCGGTCGACGGCCCGGCGGAACGTCGCGATCTTGGGGTCGTCACCGTCGCGGGGGTCGCCCGGGCCCGGCCCGACGATCGCCAGGTCGGCCGCGTCCAGGACGCCCTCGACGTAGTCCGCGTGCCGCACCACCTCGCTGGTCATGCCGGCGACGCCGAGCACGTGGCGCAGCATGTTCACGAAGTCGTCCTCGCCGTCGAGGATCACCGCGTGCTTGCCGGCCAGCCGCGGGTCGGGCACCGCGCCGGACTGGTCGGTCAGCCAGAACGTGGAGAGCCGTCGGTTGCGGGCGTTGAGGGCGAGCAGCACGTCCTCGTCGTTGACCAGCTCGGCGATGTCGACGCTGGGCGTGGGCGCGGGCGCGACCAGACCGAAGGCCGACAGGATGCCGCCGGCCTTGGCGTGGGTCTCGGCAACCTCGTACGCCGCCTCCGAGTCGCGCACCAGCGTCGCCCCGGCGGTGACCGTGAGGTGTCCCTCGAGGTCGACGTCGGCGGTCCGGATCACGATCGGGCTGTCCACGATGACGCTGCCGTCGGCGTCGCGGCCGAGGA
>JAWWPM010000559.1:0-7945 GCA_033854915.1 Nocardioidaceae bacterium | reverse complement strand
CAACTCCCCCGCCTAGGCGGGGTTCCCGCGGGAGGGAGCGAGCCCTCTCAGGCGGCCCAGCGACGCTCGGGGGAGTGACGTGCGCTCGGAGAGATTCGAACTCTCACTGGACGGCACCTAAAGCCGTTGCCTCTGACATTGGGCTACGAGCGCGCTAGGGGGGTGTGCCGGGCAAGTCTAGAGAGGCCGCGACCGGAGCCCGGCCCTCGGTGCGGTCGAGAACGACGAGCATCAGCAGCCCGGCGACGACGTAGCCGACACCCTGGACCGCCAGCACCGGCATGATCCCGACCGAGCCGCCGAGCAGCCCGGCGCCCAGGGAGCCGACCACCACGGTGACCGACGAGGCCAGCGACCCCAGAGCGAAGACGCGCCCGCGTTCGGCGTCGACGGTGTGCCGCTGGAACAACGTCTGCAGACCGGCCACCGTGACCGCCCCGGGCAGCCCGACCACGATCATCCCCGCGGCGGCCGGCCAGGGCGAGACGAGCAGCAGGGGATAGAGGAAGATCGCCAGGTCCACCAGCCCGAAGGCGACCGCACCGACCCCGAGCATCACCACCGGCGACCAGCGCGAGCCCAGACTGGCCACCAGGAACCCACCGATGATCCCGCCGATCGCCTGCACTCCGCTGATCAGGCCGTAGACCTGGGCGCCGCCGTGCAGCACCTCGCGGACGTACGGCGCGAAGAGGGTGCCCATGATCCCCTCGCCGGTGCTGGTGATCAGCGTGAAGACCAGCAGCATCCGGATCACCGGCGAGCGCCAGGTGGCCCGGAGCCCGGCGTGCCACTCGTCGACGAGAACGGCGAGCCGTCCCCGCACGACCTCCGTGGCGTCGTCCGACGTCTCGGCGAGGGGCCGGCCGGAGGTCCGGATCCGCGAGACCAGGAAGGCGGCCAGCAGGAAGGTGGCCGCGTCGGCGGCCGCGATCGCGGTGATGCCGCCCACCGCGGCGGTCACGCCGCCCAGGCCGGAGCCCACCAAGCGGGCCAGGTTGCGGACCTGACCGTTCAGTCCGTTGGCGGCGACGAGGTCCTCGTCGGGGACGACCCGGGGCAGCATGGCCTGCTCGGCCGGTGCGAAGAAGACCTCGACGACCGACTCCACGGCCAGCACGACGTACACGAGCCAGATCTGCTGCGCCCCCGAGACGAGCAGCAGCGGGAGCAGTCCCACCGCGAGCACCAGGTTGGCCACGACCATGGTCAGCCTGCGGTCCCACCGGTCCACGAACACGCCGGCGACGCTGCCGACCACGACCTGGGGGACGAACGACGACAGCAGCGCGGCGGCGGAGGCGAGCGTGGAGCCGGTGAGGGCGTAGACGGAGTACACGAGTCCGATGCCGAGCAGCCAGTCGCCGGTCATGGAGACCAGCCCGGCGCCGAGCAGGAACCTCAGGTCACGGTTGCCGCGGAGCAGGCGCCCGGGGGCGCGCAGGTCGAGCAGCGGTGACGGCATTGCGACACCGTACAGACATCAAGGTGATGTCGCAATGGTGCGGGCGTGATGTCAGTCGAGTGCGAGGTCCCGGCGGAGCTTGGCGACGTGGCCGGTGGCCTTGACGTTGTACTGGGCGAGGGCGATCCTGCCCTCCTCGTCGACCACGAAGGTGGACCGGAGGACGCCTTCCACGGTCTTGCCGTACAGCTTCTTCTCCCCGAACGCGCCGTACTCCTTCATCACCGTGCGGTCCGCGTCGGAGAGCAGCGTGATCGTCAGCGAGTCGCGGGCGCGGAACTTCGCGAGCTTGGCCGGGGCGTCGGGGGAGATGCCGAGCACCTCGTAGCCGGCGCTCTGGAGGGACGAGAGGGAGTCGGTGAAGTCGCAGGCCTGCTTCGTGCAGCCCGGGGTCATCGCCGCGGGGTAGAAGTAGACGATCACCTTGCGGCCCCGCAGGTCGGACAGCGTGACGCTCGAGTCGTCGTCGGAGGGGAGGGTGAAGTCGGGGGCCGGGTCACCGGTGGAGAGACGGGTCATGGCCCGAACTCTAGGACGTCGAGCCGGTTGGTAGCCTTCCCGCGTGACCAAGGAGACGACCTCGCTCGAGCTCGAGATGGAAGCCACCCGCGAGCGTCTGGCCAGCACGATCGACCAGCTCGTCCACCGGGCGAGCCCGAAGACCATCGCCCGCCGCGAGATCACCTCGATCAAGGGGTACTTCGTCGACCTCGAGAGTGGTCAGCCCCGCACCGACAACATTCTCAAGGTCGCCGGCGGGGCGCTGGGCGTCGTGGTGCTGCTCGCCGTGGTCCGCAAGGTCGCGTCCGACTAGGGCCGCTCCACCGGGCTCAGCCCGCGAGGTCGGAGCTCCAGCGCTCCTCGATCCGGCCGATCCGCCACACCGCGAGCGCGATCACCCACGTGACCACGAAGAGCCCGACGATGCCGTAGCCGGCGTAGTCGAGCGGGATGTGGGCGATCGCGACCAGCGGGCCGGAGCCGATGTCGGCCTCGTCCACCAGCACGCTGACCAGCTCGATGGTGCCGATGATCAGGGCGACGGCGACCGAGATGCTGGTGATCGTGATGTTGTAGAAGACCTTGCGCACCGGCCGCGCGAACGCCCAGCCGTAGGCGACGTTCATGAAGACCCCGTCGACGGTGTCGGCCAGGCACATCCCGGCCGCGAAGAGGACCGGCAGCACGAGGATCGCGTAGAACGGCAGGTTGAACGCCGCCGCGCCGCCGGCCATCACCAGCAGGCCGACTTCGGTGGCGGTGTCGAAGCCGAGCCCGAACAGCACCCCGATCGGGTAGATGTGCCAGGGCTTGCGCACACCCTTGGTGAGGCCACCGAGCAGCCGGTTCATGAAGCCGCGCTTGTTGAGGTGCTCCTCGAGCTGCGCCTCGTCGTACACCCCGCTGCGCATCTGCCGGAAGACCCGGATGATCCCCATCAGCACCGCGAGGTTGAGCAGGCCCAGGATCCACAGGAAGACCCCCGAGACACCGGCGCCGATCACACCCGCAGCCGAGTGCAGGGCGGAGGTGTCGTCGGTGACCGGCCCGACCACGGCCTTGACCCCGAACGAGAGGAGGAGCGCGAGCGCGAACACGATCGTCGAGTGGCCGAGGGAGAACCAGAAGCCCAGCGAGAGAGGCTTGCGGCCGGTGTCGTCGGCGAGGAGCTTGCGGGTCGCGTTGTCGACGGCGGCGATGTGGTCGGCGTCGAACGCGTGCCGCAGTCCGAAGGTGTAGGCGAGGACGCCGACGCCGATCGTGAACACCGGGTGGTCGCCGCCGAGCTGGAAGTGCCGAGGTGCGACGACGCCGCACAGGATGCCGATGCCCAGGACGTGCAGCAGCACGATGAAGGCGCCCATCGCCCACAGCGAACGGCGGTCGGCGGGCGTCAGGCTGCGGCGGAAGCGGGCGAGCGCGGGCTCGGTCGATGCCTGCTCCGCCACCGTCTGCGCCATACCGCGATTCAATCGCGAATGATGTCTTGTTGCAAGTGGCTTGCAACAAGGTTGTTCAGAACTCGAACACCAGCCGTCCCGTCGCCCTTCCAGCGAGCACGTCGTCGATCGACTCGTTGACCTCGTCCAGCTTCCGCGACTCCGCGACCACGCGGGTCCGGCCCTGGGCGTGCAGGGCGAAGACCTCGACGAGGTCCTGCCGGGTGCCGACGATGGAGCCGATCACCGAGATGCCCTTGAGCACGGTGGCGAAGATCGGCAGAGCCATCGGCCCGTCGTTCTCGGGCGGGAGCCCGACGCAGACCAGGCGTCCGCCACGGCGCAGGGAGGCGAACGCGCCCTCGAAGACCGAGGGGATCACCGCGAGCACGATCGCGACGTCGCAGCCGCCGAGGGCCTCGATCGCCTTGACGGGGTCCGTCGTACCGGCGTTGATGACGTGGTCCGCGCCGAGCTCGCGGGCCACGTCCAGCTTGGTCGGCTCGACGTCGACGGCGATCACGGTGGCGCCGACGATCTTGGCGTACTGCACGGCCAGGTGGCCGAGGCCGCCGATGCCGAACACCGCCACCCGCTCGGTGGGCTTGATGTGCGCGACCTTGACCGCCTTGTACGTCGTGACGCCCGCGCAGGTCAGCGGTGCGGCGTCCCGTGGGTCGACGCCCTCGGGGACGGGGACGACGTAGTCGGCGAATGCGACGGCGTACTCGGCGAGCGCTCCGTCGATGGCGTAGCCCGAGTTGAGCTGCGACTCGCACAGGGTCTCCCAGCCGCTGACGCAGTAGCTGCAGTGACCACAGGCGTAGCCGAGCCACGGAATGGCGACACGCTCGCCGAGCCGGCGGCTGGTGACAGCTTCACCGAGGGCCTCGACGATCCCGACGCCCTCGTGGCCGGGAACGAACGGTGGTGTCGGCTTGACCGGCCAGTCGCCGTGGGCGGCGTGGATGTCGGTGTGGCACAGCCCGCTCGCTTCCATCCGGACCAGGATCTGACCGGGGCCCGGAGTCGGTACCGAACGGTCCTGGAGCTCGAGCGGCTGGGTGAAGCTGGTGACGACTGCTGCCTTCATGGTCGTGCCTTTCTCTTGGTGGTGACTCGGGTCAGGACGTCGGGGCCAGGGCTCCGGCGGAGACGGGTACGACGGCGATCGGCACGGCGGCGCGCTCCAGGATCGCGGTCGCGGTCGAGCCGTGGGTCAGCCGGCCCAGGAGGCCCCGTTCGTGGTGACCGACCACGACGAGATCCATGGAGTCGGCGAGCGTGAGCAGGCACTCCGCGGGGATGCCGTGCCCGATCAGGAGCCGGGTCGAGACCTCGGAGAACTCCGCAGCCGTCCCGGCCAGCGACTCGACCAGAGCCCGGCGTACCAGGGCCAGGTCGGGTTCGTCGGCACTGACGACCTGGGCGGGCAGGACGGAGGAGACCACGTCCCACACGGTGTGCATCACGGTGAGGGGCAGGCCGTGTCGCGAGGCGTGGTGATAGGCGAAGTGGAGCGCCGGGAGCGACACCGGGCCGCCGTCGGTCCCGACCAGCACGCCCTGGGGCTCGACGATGTCGTGGCGTGGGCGGATCACCACCACCGGACAGGTCGCGCGGCCCACGACCTCCTCGCTGACCGAGCCGAGGGCGATGCTGAGCACATGGCCACGGCCGCGCGATCCCAGCACGATCGTGGACGCATGTGCCGAGACGTCGAGCAGTGCCTGGCGGGCGTCCGCGGTGCGCACGACCTGGTGCACGACGAGCCCAGGCTGCCGGCTCACCACCCGGGTCGTGGCGCGGGCGAGGAGCCCACGAGCTGCGGCCTGGAGGTCGGCGAAGAGCTCGAGGGGATCGGGGGTGCCGGGGGTCATCCACGGTGAGCCGACCGAGAGCGGGCTGCCGGTGCCGTGCACGAGGATCACGTGGCGTTGCTCGAGGGCCGCGAGGTCGGCCGCCCAGTCGAGCGCCCACGCCGTCGGCTGGGCGGCGTCCACGCCGACCACGATGCAGCCGATCGGGAGGTGCTCGGTGTCCATGACTCGAGTCTCCGCGCCGGGGGACGGCGCGGCCACGGGCGGAGCGCCCGCGAGGAGGGGACCTACGGCCCGGGTGCCGGGTCAGAGAGCGGGCGTGAGCCGGCTGCGGGACTCGTGGGCGACGCCGCGACCCCAGGCGATGGCACGGTCGACCTCGTGCGGCTCGAGCGGGCCGGGTACGGCGTGCACGAGGAAGCCGGTCGGCGCGGACACCAGCTGGTGACCCTGCTCGTCGAGGATGCGGGCGGCCCGCCGTGAGGCGGAGGCCGGCAGGTAGCGCACTTTGGTGACCCGGGTGTCGAACGCCGCGACCAGGGGCAGCCGGGGCTCGGCAGCCAGGGTCTCGAGCCATTCGCGCATCCCGAGCTCGGCGGCGTCGTCACGCCCGCCCTGCCGTACGGCGTCGCGCCGGGTGGCGGGGCGGCTCAGGGAGAAGCCGTGGGTCGGGGCGCCGACCACGAGGAGGTCGACGTCTCCGAGTTCGGCGACCGCAGCGCGTGACACGTCGAGCACCGTCGTGTCCACACCTTCCAGACGCAGACCGGCGGCCACAGCCCGAGCAACGCGCTCGGTGTTGCCGAACATGGACTCGTAGGCCACGAGGGCCTTCACAGTCGACTGGTCGTCCATGGTCGCACTCCTCGTCGTCGGTCAGCTCCACCATCGCTCGCCGGGGGTGTCGAGGCACGGGTCCGGCGACCCCGGCCGCGAGGCCGAAGGTCCCTGTCTGCGTGGCCCTGCGTCGGTGACGCTGGTGTGGACAGGAGGACCAGCTATGTACTTCATGTGGGTGCCCCCCGCGTCCGAGCCCGACGGGTCCGACGGTCCGGCGGTCGCAGAGCCCCGGGTCGTCCTCGACCCCGCGGGGGACCCCGACGTCCTGCGCCGGGCCGTCGGCTTCCTCACGCTCGACCAGCTGGTCTGTGCCTGGTCCAGCTCGGAGACCGCGCTGGCCAAGACCGGCGACGTACGACGTCGCTCACAGCTGGTGAAGCTGCGCGGCATGGTGCTCGACGAGGTGGAGACCCGGCGGCCCCGGCTGTACCGGCGGTGGCTCCGCGATGGTGGTCCGCGTCGCCGCTGACCTGCGATGATGAGTGGTACGCCATGTAGGACTTGAACCTACAACCCGCTGATTAAGAGTCAGCTGCTCTGCCAATTGAGCTAATGGCGCATGCTCCGAAGAGCGACCGCAAGACTAGCAGCGGCCCGCGCGCGCTCCCAATCGGTTGGGCCGGAATATTCAATATTCAACTACCGTTGGAGCGGTCACCAGTACGACGAAGCAGGAGGTGGGCCGAGATGCCCGCAGTGACCGTTGAGGACCTGACCACGCTGACCCGGCTGCCCGGGCCGGGACTGGGCGACCAGCCGCGTCCCGTGTGGCAGGTGAGCACCGCGCCGCAGGGCTACGAGGGGGAGGGCTTCCCGGTCCGCCGCGCGTTCGCCGGCATCGACCTCAACCTGCTCGACCCGTTCATCATGATGGACCAGATGGGCGAGGTCGACTACGCCCCGGGTGAGCCCAAGGGCACCCCGTGGCATCCGCACCGCGGCTTCGAGACCGTCACCTACATGATCGACGGCGTCTTCGAGCACCAGGACTCCCACGGTGGCGGTGGGACCATCACCAACGGCGACACCCAGTGGATGACCGCCGGCTCCGGCATCCTCCACATCGAGACGCCACCCGAGTGGCTCGTCCAGTCCGGTGGCCTGTTCCACGGCATCCAGCTCTGGGTGAACCTCCCGCGCGAGGAGAAGATGGTCGCTCCCCGCTACCAGGACATCCGGTCCGGCGAGGTCACCCTCCTCACGTCGTACGACGCGGGGTCGCTCGTGCGCGTCATCGCCGGCCGGGTGGGCCCGCAGGCAGGCCCCGGCTCGACCCACACGCCGATGGCGCTGGTCCACGCGACCATCGAGCCCGGTGCCCGGCTCGAGCTGCCGTGGAACAACGAGTTCAATGCGCTCGTCTACGTGCTCAACGGTCGCGGCACGATCGGCACCGATGCCCGCCCGATCCACTCCGGCCAGTCCGCCGTACTCGGCGCCGGCGACTACGTCACCATCGCCGCCGACGGCAGCCAGGAGACCCGCTCGCCGAAGCTCGACGTCATCGTGGTCGGCGGGAAGCCGATCGGCCAGGCGCTGGCCTGGGCCGGCCCGTTCGTGATGAACACCAAGGCCGAGGTCCTGCAGGCCTACGAGGACTTCCAGAAGGGCCGCTTCGGGCACATCCCCGGCTGACCCACGCCGAAGGGTCCGAGCCGGGAGGCTCGGACCCTTCGATCGCTGGTCTGCGGCAGGGAAACCACAGTCCTTCGTTGGCGGGCACTGGGGGAGTTGCCCGCCGAGTGCTCGGTGTTGGTCAGCCGACCTTGGGGACGACGATCGAGACCGCCGTCGACGAGCAGCTGGTGCTCGAGACCTGGGCGGTGATCATGCCCGCGGGCCGGTGGTTGCCGGTTCCGACGTAGGCCATGGTCTTGACG
>JAWWPM010000558.1:0-5595 GCA_033854915.1 Nocardioidaceae bacterium | reverse complement strand
CCTCGCCCGAGGGCGTCACCAAGTACGTCGCCGCCGCCTTCCCCAGCGCCTGCGGCAAGACCAACCTGGCCATGCTGGCCCCGACCATCCCGGGCTGGAAGGTCGAGTCGATCGGCGACGACATCGCGTGGATGCGGATCGGCGAGGACGGCCGGCTGTGGGCGGTCAACCCCGAGTACGGCTTCTTCGGCGTCGCCCCGGGCACCAACGAGCACACCAACCCCAACGCCATGAAGACCATCAACATCGGCAACTCGGTCTTCACCAACGTCGCCCTCACCGACGACGGCGATGTGTGGTGGGAGGGCCTGGAGAACACCCCGGCCCACGCCACGAGCTGGAAGGGCGAGCCCTGGACACCCGACAGCGACGAGCTGTCGAGCCATCCCAACAGCCGCTACTGCACCCCGATCAAGCAGTGCCCGATCCTCGCTCCGGAGTACGACGACCCGCGCGGCGTGCCGATCGACGCGATCCTGTTCGGCGGTCGCCGCAAGACCACGATCCCGCTGGTGACCGAGGCCCGCGACTGGGTGCACGGCACGTTCATGGGCGCCACCCTGAGCTCCGAGACCACCGCCGCTGCGGTCGGCCAGGTCGGCGTGGTCCGCCGCGACCCGATGGCGATGCTGCCGTTCATCGGCTACAACGCCGGCGACTACTTCAACCACTGGATCACGGTCGGCAAGGACAACGACGCCGCCAAGCTGCCCAAGATCTACTACGTCAACTGGTTCCGCCGTGATGACGACGGCGGCTTCCTGTGGCCGGGCTTCGGCGAGAACAGCCGGGTCCTGAAGTGGGTCATCGACCGCCTCGAGGGCAAGGCTGCTGCGATCGAGACCCCGATCGGCCACGTGCCCGCCCCGGGCTCGCTCGACGTCGAGGGCCTCGACCTCACCGACGAGCAGGTCGCCCAGGCACTCGCGGTCGACCCGGAGGAGTGGAAGGCCGAGATCCCGCAGATCCAGGAGTGGTTCGAGAAGTTCGGCGACCAGCTTCCCGCCGTGCTCTGGACCGAGCTGGACGGCCTGAAGGCGCGCCTCGAGGCCTGAGGCGTCGCTCCAGCACACAACTCGCTGGTCCCGGGAAGCGGTGACAGACCGCCCGGGCCATGTGCGACGATGCACGCGTGGGCGATCCCGAGGTGGTGACCGGTGGCGGAGCTCGGACCTGACGACCGCGAGCTCTTCGAGACCACCGCCACTCCTCTCTACGAGGAGGTCGCCATCAGCGGTGGTCTCGCCGAGTCGGACCCCAGGATCAGGCCCGGGGGCGAGCTGA
Source organism: Nocardioidaceae bacterium (assembly GCA_033854915.1). Lineage (GTDB taxonomy): Bacteria > Actinomycetota > Actinomycetes > Propionibacteriales > Nocardioidaceae > Nocardioides. The sequence continues at coordinate 4,311 of JAWWPM010000558.1, read as the reverse complement.
CGGCTGCGCTCGACCTCTTGGTCTCGCTCAACCTGATCGTGCGCGACCGCTCCACCGGGCGCTACGTCTGCGTGGACCCCTCGACGGTCGCCTCACACGTCGTCGGCCCCCTGAGCCAGCAGGGTGCGGAGCTGCTCACGGAGTCCTCGCAGTGGGCCAAGGCGTTCGGGGCGCTCTCCCTGGCCTGGCGGCGCTCACCGACCTCCGTACGCGGCCCGATCACCGAGTTCCGTGACTCCGCGATCGGCACCTTCATCTCCGGCGCCGTCGGGGAGGCCGAGGAGGAGCTCCTCACCGCGCAGCCCCAGTTCGAGCGCGACAGCGCCTCGCTGTCGGTCGCCGCGGTCCGGGAGAAGGCGGCGCTCGACCGCGGCGTGAAGATGCGCACGCTCTACCAGCACAGCGCCCGCCGGCACGCGGTCACCCGCAAGTACGTCGCCGACGTCAGTGAGCACGGCGCCGAGGTGCGCACCCTCGACGAGTTCTTCAACCGGATGATCGTGATCGACCGGCGGCTGGCCATCATCCCGGGCAACGCCGACCTGTCGGTCGCGATGGCGATCCGCGAGCCGGGGCTCGTCACCTATCTCGTCGACGTCTTCGAGCGGGCCTGGGAACGCGCCCGGCCGTTCACCAACACCGAGCGGTCGATGATGAACGACATCGCCGCCGAGCAGCGCTCGATGACCATCCGGATGTTGATCGAGGGCCATTCCGACCCGGTGAGCGCCAAGCGCCTCGGCGTCAGCGCCCGCACGTTCGCCGGCTACGTCGCCGACCTGAAGGCAGAGTACGACGCCGAGACCAGATTCCAGCTCGGCTACACGATGGGGCAGGCCGGCGTCTCCGGCCGCGAGCCCGAGTAGCACCTGCCGCGCGACCGACCGGAAGTGCCGACCGGGGGGACGGGACCGAGTTCCCGTCCCCCCGTCGTCGCTTGAGAGAGCCAGGGGGGTGGCGTTTCAGGGCCCGCCCGGAATTGGGGGGTGAGCCGGCCCTGTCTCAAGACTGGTGGGTGATGACTCCCGTGGTTGCTACTCGCCGGCCCGCAGGCAGGTCTTGCAGCCCCATGTGGTGTCGGCGTGCGCTGGGGCGGAGATGCTCACAACACCGATGCTGAGCACCGCCGTCACGACTGCCAGACCGACCTTGCGCAAGTTCTTCATATTTGAAAATCCTCCCTGTGGGGGCTTGATCACCCGAAACCCATTGTGGTGGAGGTCTGGACGCCGCAGGACATCATTGGTGGGTCAGAAACTTGCATTGCAACTAGTTGCAAGGCTTTGCACTCGTGACGCACCGAGCAGGCTGCGGCCGCGCCTCCACTGAGGAGGGTTCCCAGCCCGGCTCGCCGGCAAACGCCACAGGCCTCACCGCGTTTCGCGGCAAGGCCTGCGCTGAGTGGCGGAGGCGGCGGGATTTGAACCCGCGAGAGGGATTAACCTCAACCCGCTTAGCAGGCGGGCGCCATAAACCGGGCTAGGCGACGCCTCCTCAACGCGCCGGGGCGCGTTCCAACAGCGAGCACAGGTTACAAGGAGTCCTCAGCCCCGGCCGAATCAGCCCCGTCCCCTTCGGCACCGGCGTCGGTCTCCTCGTCGGCCTGCACGATGTGCGCGTCCCGCAGCCGACGTCGTACGTCCTCAGCGAAGGCCTCGCGGTCCCCCGCCAGTGCGGCCATCGGCAGTCGCGTCGTCCGGCCGTCGACCAGGCGCAGCACCAGACACGGCTCGCCACGGGGGCTCGCGGCCACCGCCTCGGCCACCTCGCTCCACACCGCCCGGGTGACACCGACGCCCTGGAGCAACCGGACGTCGTACCCCGCGTCGGTCAGCCGGACCGCGGTGCCCCGGCGCAGCAGCCACCACGTCCACCCGGCCACCAGGACGAGCCCGAGGCCGGCCACGACCGCGGGCACCACCCAGCCGCCGGCGAAGGCGCCGACCAGGGTGGCCGCGCCCACGAGCACGGCGAGAGTGACCAGGCTGCGTCCGATCAGCCGGGCCGCGAGCGCGGTCGCCAGCCGGTACGACGTGCTGGTGGCGGGAGGCGTGGTCGTCACAGGGTGATTCAACAGCGCGCGAGCGTGCCACCGGAATCCGGGACCGCCCACCTCTTGCCCCGGCACCCGTCTCGGGTCCAGAGTGGACGCCACCGCCCGTCCCCCCACGCAGCACGGTGGGTCCGAACCCCGGGAGGTTCCCATGGCGACGACGACCCGTCCCCTCGATGCCCTCCTGCGCGCGCGTGCCCACCCCGCCGACGCCGGTGCCTGGCGGTGGAACGTCCGCCGCCATCTGGTCCCGGTGCGCGAGGGACTGCTCCGCGAGCACACCCACCGGCGCAACGCCTGGCTCTCGGCGCGGGCCTCCCAGGCGCTGCGCGAGCGCGACACGTTGCTGGCCCGGCTCAACGAGCTCTCGTCGGAGCTGCTGGTGACGCCCGACGTCGAATCCATCGCCGCCCAGCTGAGCCGTCTGCTCGTCGACATCGAGCACCACGCCCAGCGCCTGCACGACCTGGCCTACGACGACGTCGAGCTCGAGATCGGCGGATCGGAGTAACCGGCGGTCACGTCCTAGACTCCTGCCCGGCGCCCGGTTCCTTCGCGGACCGGGGCGCTCGGAGGGGTGCCGGAGTGGCCGATCGGAACCGCCTTGAAAGCGGTCGCTGGCAGAGATGTCAGCCGCGGGTTCGAATCCCGCCCCCTCTGCCACGTGTCCCGCACCCGCTCAGGCGGACCCGACGCTCAGCGGCGGACGGCCAGCTCGACCAGGATGTCGCCCTCCTGGACGACGTCACCGGTGGCGACCCTGATCGCGGAGACCACGCCGCCGACCTCGGCGAGGACGGGGATCTCCATCTTCATCGACTCCAGCAGGCAGACCGTGTCACCGGCCGCGACCTCGTCGTCGACGGCGACCTCCACGACGATCACGTTGGCCACCATCTCGGCCAGGATCCGGATCGTCTGCTCGCGTGCCACCCGACGAACCTAGTGGATACCCGCAGGTAGGTCGCGATCACCAGAGGGCGTGGGTCCGACCCGGCTCGGGGCGCAGCGCCTCGACCTCCTCGGCGCCGGCGGTACGACGTCCCCGGCTGCCCCGGCTGCCGGTCAGGGCCAGGTCGACCCGGATCAGCAGGAAGCCGAGCAGCAGGCCGATGAGCACGCCGTACCCCATGGCCAGCGAGACCTCGCGCACACTGCGGCCGGGGTCGACGTACCCGTAGGCCACCGGCGCGGTGAGCGCCACCCCGAACGCGCAGACCCACCAGCCCTGCCGGCGACGCGCTCGCATGTGGGTGCCCCAGGTCAGGGCCGGCACGCCCAGCAGGGCGATGATCGGGCGCGGGAAGGCGCCGAGGTGGTGGTGGCTCCAGCGCACGGCCTGGTCGAGGGTGTCCACCAGGCTCTGGGTGCCGTAGCGGCGCAGCAGCTCGGCGTAGCCGAGCGTCACCGCGAGCATCACGCTGCCGACCACCACGGCCAGGATCCCGCGGGTGCCGAGACCGTGGAAGCCGGCCCCGAGCCGGAAGACGGTCAGGAACGACGCCACGAGGGACAGCCCGAGGGCGGTGTACTCGAAGCGGTCGAGGGCGACCACCGGGGCCCAGGCGAGGGTGGCCATCGCGCCGACCACGGCGATCACCAGGGCGACCAGGACCTCGCGCACCGTGGTGACCATCTTCACCGCCGGCGCCGTCACCATCACCGCGAAGACCGCTGTCAGCACCGTGGTGACCACGGCGGCGCCGCTGCGCAGGCCGTCGGAGTCCACGCCCACGACCACCGCCCCCAGCACGAGGGCGAGGAGCGCGAAGACCGCGGGCCGGCCACCGGTGCGGGCCGCCAGGCCCCACGCGTACGCCGTGGTGGTCGCCACCGCGCCGCCGTCGGCGAACCAGTGACCCCGGTTGCCGGTGAAGTTCGCGATCAGGGCCGCCGCGGCGGCGGCGAGGACGATCAGCCAGAGGACGGTGCCGATCCCGTGCGCCACCCGGCTCCGCGGACGCCGCGGCGCCGGCGGGGCGGCCCGGCGGTCCGGCGCCTCGGAGGGCGTCGCGGGCTCGGAAGGCCCCGAGGTCTTGCGGGCGGCACGCCGGCCGCTCGGCTCGGCGCGTCGACGAGGCTCGGCCCTGGACACGACCTGTGAGGCTACAGGCGGCGGTTGGCCAGGGACGGGTTGGTCTCCCGGGCCCGGGCCACCACCTCGACGTCGAGCTCCGCCCGGAGCACGGCCGGTCCGTCACCCGTGCTCACCACGACGTCACCCAGCGGGTCGACCACCATCGAGTGGCCGGTGTAGC
>JAWWPM010000557.1:0-3794 GCA_033854915.1 Nocardioidaceae bacterium | reverse complement strand
GGCGGGGCCTGAAGAAGGCCACCTCGTCGCGGAGTTCGGCGTTCCCGGCCTTCCTTCCCTGACGAGCCGCTCCGCGGCGGATCCGCTCCAGCGCTCCTCGCAGCGTGATCCGCTCTCCGGTCCACTGGACTCCTTGCGTCGTGCGATCCACGACCAGGTACGCCGGCTCCGCCACGAGGCGGCTCGTCGCTCATCATCTCGGTGACGAATCCAGGAGCTCCACCATGTACGACATGTATCCCGACTGGGGACCGGCCAAGCACCGGGCATTGGTCGACACCGCCTACCCGGCCGACAGCGCCCGCGGCAACGAGGCCGTCCAGGCCTCGCTCGACCTGCGGGACAACGGCGGCCAGCGCCCGGACGACAACTAGCCTGCCCGCATGACCGCTGACTCCGCTCCCGACCTCACGACCTCCCTGCGCGTGGCCGTGATCGGTGGCGACGGCATCGGGCCCGAGGTCACCGCGGAGGCACTCAAGGTGCTCGAGGCGGCCTCGCCGGTGAAGATCGAGCCGACGCGCTACGACCTGGGAGCCGAGCGCTATCTCGCGACGGGCGAGGTGCTGCCGGACTCCGTGCTCGACGAGATCCGCGACCACGACGCGATCCTGCTGGGGGCGGTCGGGGGCAAGCCGGGTGATCCCCGCCTTCCCGCGGGCATCCTCGAGCGCGGGCTGCTGCTCCGGCTGCGGTTCGAGCTCGACCACTACGTCAACCTCCGCCCCTCGAGGACCTATCCCGGCATCCCGACGCCGCTCGCCGACCCGGGCGACGTCGACTTCGTCGTGGTCCGCGAAGGCACCGAAGGTCCCTACACCGGCAACGGCGGACGCCTCCGCGGCGGCACGCCTGCCGAGGTCGCGACCGAGGTGAGCCTCAACACGGCGTACGGCGTGGAGCGGGTGGTGCGCGACGCGTTCGTCCGCGCCGCGGCCCGGCCGCGACGCCACCTGACCTGGGTGCACAAGACCAACGTGCTCGTGCACGCCGGCGGCCTCTGGTCGCGCGTGGTTGGTGAGGTCGGTGCCGACTTCCCCGAGGTGAGTGTCGACTACCTGCACGTGGACGCCGCCACGATCTTCCTGACCACCGACCCGGCACGCTTCGACGTGATCGTCACCGACAACCTGTTCGGCGACATCCTCACCGACCTCGCGGGCGCGGTGACCGGCGGCATCGGCCTCGCCGCCTCGGCCAACATCAACCCCGAGCGCACCACGCCCTCCATGTTCGAGCCGGTGCACGGCTCGGCGCCCGACATCGCCGGGCAGGGCATCGCCGACCCGACCGCCGCGATCCTCTCCGCGGCACTCCTGCTCGACCACCTCGGCCACCCCGAGGCCGCGCGGGCCGTCGACGAGGCGGTCTTCGCCGACCTCGCCGCCCGAGTACCCGGCACCGACCGGCGTACCTCCGAGGTCGGCGACTCCATCGCGAGCCGGTTGGTCTGAGCGTTTGTCGGGATCCCCGCTCAGGCGGGGTTCTTGATGGTTGTTGGGGTCTGCAACCCCCGACAAGCATCAACTTCCCCGCCTAGGCGGGGGTGCGAGTGACTCCTGTGACTTTCGAAAGGTGGACTAACGTGCCTCCCATGGAGATCAGCACCACCCTCACGACCGACCCCGTCAACGACGTCCGCCTGGCGGAGATCCTGGCCAACCCGGGGTTCGGCACCTTCTTCACCGACCACATGGTCACCGTCGAGTGGACTCCCGACGCCGGCTGGCACGCGGCGCGGGTCACGCCGTACGGGCCGCTGACGCTCGACCCGGCCACGGCGGTGCTGCACTACGCGCAGGAGACCTTCGAGGGCATGAAGGCCTACCGCCACGACGACGGCTCGATCTGGGCGTTCCGGCCCGAGGCCAACGCCCAGCGCATGGTGCGCTCCAGCCACCGCCTCGCGCTCCCGGTGCTCGACCCGGCCGACTTCGTCCAGGCGGTCGAGGCCTTGGTCACCGTCGACCAGCGCTGGGTGCCTGAGGGTGCGGGGGAGAAGAGCCTCTACCTCCGGCCGTTCATGATCGCGACCGAGAAGTTCCTCGGAGTGCGGCCGGCCAAGCACGTGACGTTCATGGTGATCGCTAGCCCGGCCGGCGCCTACTTCACCAAGGGCCCGCTGCCGATCACCCTCTGGCTCACCACCGAGTACACCCGCGCCGGCCGCGGCGGCATGGGCGCTGCCAAGACCGGTGGCAACTACGCGTCGTCGCTGGTCGCCCAGCAGGAGGCGACCGAGCGCGGCTGCGACCAGGTGGTCTTCCTCGACGGCCAGGAGCTGACCTACGTCGAGGAGCTCGGCGGCATGAACATGTACTTCGTGTACGCCGACGGCCGCATCGTCACGCCCGAGCTCGGCACGATCCTCGAGGGCATCACCCGCTCCAGCATCATCGAGATCGCCGGCAAGATGGGCCACCAGGTCGAGGAGCGCCGGATCTCCATCGACGAGTGGCGCGACGGTGTCACCAGCGGCGAGATCTCCGAGGTGTTTGCCTGCGGCACTGCCGCGGTGGTGACGCCGGTCGGCTCGCTGCGCTGGGACGGCGGCCAGACTCCGGAGGTGCCCCGGGCCGGCGAGGTCACCATGGCCGTGCGCCAGGCGCTGGTCGACATCCAGTACGGCCGCGCGGACGACACCTTCGGCTGGATGCACCGCATCTGCTAGCGAGTTGGCGATGTCCGAGTGCCGATCGAACTTTAGATCTACCGTGAACGTCTGACCTGACAGCCGGAGGATCGTTCGAGAAGCCCCGAGACAGGAGCGACAGTCATGGTGACGCGTCGCGCCGTGCTGCAGGGCCTCGGAGGCGGCGGCCTCGCAGCGCTCGCCGGCACCGCCGGTCTCACCGCGCTGGCCAACCGCGCCACGAGCGGGGGCCCGCTCTTCACGTTCGTGTCGATGCCGGACTTCATGAACGGCGATGTCGCCGACCTGTCGGTGCTGCCGACGTGGGACGGAGGCCTGAACTCGGTCAACCAGTCCTGGTGGGACGCCATCGACACCTGTCTCGGCGCGGTCGGAGCGCACGAGCCGGACGCCGTGTTCGTGGCCGGCGACCTCGTCGAGGGTCGCTGGAACATCGACAGCGACGGTCGCCGGTTGTTCGGACCGGTCAGCCAGGGCACCGACCGCGAGAGCGTCGCCCAGTGCCAGGCGGCGATCACCGTCGCCGGCAACCTGCACTACTCGACGTACGCCGACCTCTTCGCCTCACGCGGGCTGAGCCTCTACCCGGCACTCGGGGACCACGAGATCCTCGACGACCGGCCCGGCCCCCTCAACCAGCGCTGGTCCCCGTCCGGGCACACCCGGGGCGCACCCGACAACCGGTACTACCTCGTCGACCACTGCAAGGACGTCTGGGCGCGGGAGTTCACCCGCCCCGAGGGCCTCGCCCGCTTCGCCCGGCGCCCGCACGGCTCGGCGGCCGAGTGGACGGCGTACGCCGTGTCGTTCGCGGACTCGCTGACGCTGATCACCGTGGACGTGTTCACCCGCCGGCGCTCGGGCGTGCACCTGGGGGTGTTCGAGGGGCAGCTGGCGTGGCTGAAGGACGAGATCCGCAAGGCCAGGCAGCGGGGACACTTCGTCGTCGTGCAGGGGCACGTGCCGATCATGTCGCCGTACCGCTGGATCGCCTCGGGTCGGCTTCAGCTTCCGGAGCGGCGGGACTCCTCGCTCTACCGGGCCCTCGACGAGCACGGCGCCGACCTCTACCTGTGTGGTGAGGTGCACGACTCGACGGTGATCCAGCGCGGCAGCCACGCGCCGGTCCAGATCAGCCACG
>JAWWPM010000556.1:0-3002 GCA_033854915.1 Nocardioidaceae bacterium | reverse complement strand
GGCCCGACGGGCTGGAGAAGTGCATCGGCTGCGAGCTGTGCGCCTGGGCCTGCCCCGCCGACGCGATCTACGTCGAGGGTGCGTCCAACAGCGAGGACGAGCGGTTCAGTCCCGGCGAGCGCTACGGCCGCGTCTACCAGATCAACTACCTGCGCTGCATCCTGTGCGGGCTGTGCATTGAGGCCTGCCCGACCCGGGCGCTCACGATGACCAACGAGTACGAGCTGGCCGACGACAACCGCGCCGACCTGATCTACGAGAAGTCCGACCTCCTCGCCCCCCTGCTGCCCGGCATGGAGCAGCCCCCTCACCCGATGCGGCTCGGCGACGACGAGGGTGACTACTACCGCGGCACCTTCAAGGCCACCGGCCGCTCCGACGGTACGACGTCCGAAAGGGCGGCCAAGTGACGACGTTCTGGATCCTCGCCCCGATCATCGTGCTGGCCGCGCTCGGCATCCTGTTCGTGCGCAAGGCCGTGCACGCGGCGATGCTCCTGGCGATCGTGATGATCAGCCTGGCCATGCTCTACCTCGTGCTCGACGCGCCGTTCCTGTTCGCGGCGCAGATCATCGTCTACACCGGCGCGATCCTGATGCTCTTCCTGTTCGTGGTCATGCTGGTCGGCGTCGACGCCTCCGACTCCGTGGTCGAGACGATCAAGGGCCAGCGGGTGATGGCGATCATCGGCGGGCTCCTGCTCGGCTCGACCTTCGTGATCGGGCTCAGCCAGGTCAGCCTGGGCACCGTGGTCGGTCTGGACGCCGCCAACGACAACGGCAACAACATCCCGGCCCTGGCCGACATCCTGTTCGGCAAGTACGTCTTCGCCTTCGAGACCACCAGCGCCTTGCTGATCACGGCCGCGGTCGGCGCCATGGTGCTCGCGCACCGCGAGCGGCTCGAGCCCAAGCCGACCCAGGCCAGCCTGGCGGCCCAGCGGCTGCGCGACTACGCCGACAGCGGCAAGCACCTCGGCCCGCTGCCGACCCCCGGCGTGTTCGCCCGGCACAACGCGGTCGACACCCCGGCCCTGCTGCCGGACGGCACCGCCTCGGAGGCCTCGATCTCCCGGGTGCTCGCCGCGCGCGGTACGGTCCGCTCCGCGCCGGCGCTGGCCGACGACATCAGCCACATCGAGCAGCAGATCGGCACCGCGTCCCACGCCGGGCGCGGCCAGTCGGCACCGGCCACGACCGAGGAGGAGTCCCCCGCATGAGCACCCCATCCGAATGCTCGCTCCGCTCCGCTTCGCACGGGGACCCCGCATGACGCCGTACGTCGTCTTGTCGGCCATCATCTTCACCATCGGCTGCATCGGGGTGCTCACCCGCCGCAACGCGCTCGTCGTGTTCATGTGCGTGGAGCTGATGCTCAACGCCTCCAACCTCGCCCTCGTGGCGTTCGCCAAGCAGAACGGCAACCTCGACGGCCAGATCGCCGCCTTCTTCGTGATGGTGGTGGCCGCGGCCGAGGTCGTCGTCGGGCTGGCGATCATCATGACCATCTTCCGCACCCGCCGGTCGGCCTCGGTCGACGACGCGAGCCTGCTGAAGTACTGAGCCGATAACAGGAAGACTGACTCGATGTTCGTTCTCGCTGAGGGTGTGACGGCTCCGGTCGTGCACCCCGGATCGGCCGACGGGGTCCTCTCCCTGATCTGGCTGGTCATCGCGCTGCCGGCCCTCGGTGCGGCGATCCTCCTCGTCGGGGGCCCGCTGTCCAAGGGTCGACTGGACAAGTCCGGACACCTGATCGGTGCCGCGCTGCCGGTGGGCTCGTTCCTGGTCAGCCTCGTCATGTTCTTCTCGCTGCTGGGACGCGACGGCAACCAGCGCCAGGTGGGTCAGCACCTGTTCACGTGGTTCGACGCGGGAAGCCTCCACGTCGGGTTCGACCTGCTCTACGACCCGCTGTCGGCGCTCTTCCTGCTGCTGATCACAGGCGTCGGCTCGCTGATCCACATCTACTCCATCGGCTACATGGAGCACGACGCACGTCGCCGGCGCTTCTTCGGCTACCTCAACCTCTTCGTCGCCGCGATGCTCATGCTGGTGCTCTCGGCCAACTACCTCGGCCTGTTCCTGGGCTGGGAGGGCGTCGGCCTCGCGTCGTACCTCCTGATCGGCTTCTGGCAGTTCAAGCCGTCCGCGGCCGCCGCCGCCAAGAAGGCCTTCATCGTCAACCGGGTCGGCGACATCGGCCTCTCCCTGGGGATCGGGCTCTTCTTCGCCACGTTCGGCACCACCGACTTCGCCACGATCAGCGCCGCTGCGCCTCGCGCCTCCGAGGGCACCATGACCGCACTCGGACTGCTGCTGCTCCTGGCGGCCTGCGGCAAGTCGGCCCAGGTGCCGCTGCAGTCCTGGCTGCTCGACGCGATGGAGGGCCCGACTCCGGTCTCGGCCCTGATCCACGCGGCCACCATGGTGACCGCCGGCGTCTACCTGATCGTGCGGTCGAACTTCATCTTCGGCTACGCGCCCCATGCCCGCACGGTCGTGGTCATCGTCGCCACGGTCACGCTGCTGTACGGCGCGATCATCGGTTGCGCGAAGGACGACATCAAGAAGGCGCTGGCCGGGTCCACCATGAGCCAGATCGGCTACATGATGCTGGGCGCCGGGCTCGGGATCGCCGGCTACCCGTTCGCGATCTTCCACCTGCTCACGCACGGCTTCTTCAAGGCCAACATGTTCCTCGGTGCCGGCTCGGTGATGCACGGCATGGACGACGACGTCGACATGCGTCACTACGGCGCCCTCCAGAAGGCCATGCCGGTCACGTTCATCACCTTCGCGATGGGCTACCTCGCGATCATCGGCTTCCCGGGTTTCTCCGGCTTCTGGTCCAAGGACCGGATCATCGAGGTCGCGCTGACCCAGAACTGGCTGGTCGGCGTGCTGGCCATGCTCGGCGCCGGCATCACCGGCTTCTACATGACCCGGCTGATGCTGATGACGTTCTTCACCGAGAAGCGCTGGTCCGACGACGTGCACCCG
>JAWWPM010000555.1:0-20345 GCA_033854915.1 Nocardioidaceae bacterium | reverse complement strand
CCGCCGCACCTCTTCCTGCTCAGCCTCCGCGCGCTCGTGATCAGCCTGGCCGTGCTGGCGTTCGCGCAGTCGACGTTCTCGCGCCTCGAGCGGCGCATCCCGGAGCGACTCCTGTGAGCGAAGCGAGAGCGCGCGTCGGTCGTGACTGGTGTCGCGACGGTGAGGTGGCGCGCGAACTGCGAGCTCACCCGGAGGTCCTGTGAGCAACCCGAACGAGTCGATCGTGGTCCGCCACGTCTCCAAGACCTTCACCCTGCGCTACCACCGCACCCTCAAGCAGATGAGCGTGGCGATGCTGCGGGCCCAGGAGCTGTCCGACTCGTTCCTCGCCGTCGACGACGTGTCGTTCACCGTCCAGCAGGGCGAGTCGATCGGGCTGATGGGTCTGAACGGCTCGGGGAAGAGCACCCTGCTGAAGATGATCAACGGCATCATGCGTCCCGACTCCGGGAAGGTGCTGACCCGCGGCCGGATCGCCGGCCTGATCGCCACCGGGGCGGGCTTCCACCCGCAGCTGACCGGCCGCGACAACGTCTACCTCAACGCCGCGATCCTGGGCATGACCGAGGCCGAGACCCGGCGCAAGTTCGACGACATCGTGGAGTTCGCCGACATCGGCAAGTTCCTCGACTCACCGGTCGGCCACTACTCCTCGGGCATGTTCGCGCGGCTCGGCTTCGCGGTCGCGATCCACGTCGACGCGGACGTCTTCCTCGCCGACGAGGTGCTGGCGGTCGGCGACCGGCCGTTCAAGAAGAAGTGCCTGGCCAAGATGGAGGAGATCCGCGAGAGCGGCACAACCCTGTTCTACGTCAGCCACGCGGCCGGCAGCGTGCGCAAGATGTGCACCCGGGTGCTGGTGCTGGAGAAGGGCCGGCTCGGCTACGACGGGCCGGTGGACGAGGGAATCAAGTACCTCCACTACGACGACGACGACGGCGACGACCCGGAGCTGAACGACGAGGACGCCATGGACGAGGAGATGGGCGCCGACATCTGAGTGCCCGATCTCGCCTTCGTCGGCGTGTCGACTGGAAATTACAAGTTTGTAGTTACTCGGTTCTGCTTGCGGAGCCGTGTGACTGGTGTGACCGTTGCTACTCGTGTGACCTTCCCCCGCACACTGGAGCAGCCACGCATGAGCCACAATCGAGCGCGTTTCGTCACCGCCTGCCAGCAGCTGCTGGCCCTGGCCGTGGTCCTGGCCGCGCTGACCCCTGCCGCCGGCATCGTGACCCTCGACGTGGTCGGATCCGGTCCCGCGGCGGGCTCGACGCTGGCCCTTCCGACGGCGCGCACCGCGGCGTACACCGCCGAGGCCGTGCGCGCCTCGCGAGTCCCGACCGCTCCGGTCCGCTCCCACGTGCGCGAGGTGCAGCTCACCGCGGCCACCGGTGTCGTCGGCCGGACAGTCCCGACCACGTCGATGGCCCGCGTCGCAGCCGCCCCGTCGGGGGACACCAGGCTGACGTCGGTCCCGCAGAAGGTGACCGGCTTCGGCGAGGTCGGCGTGACCTGGGCGCACGGGGTCTCGATCCCTCAGACCGGCATCCGGTTCGCGGCCCGGACCCGGTCGCACGGCGCGTGGTCGACCTGGACCGACATCCCCTACGACCCGGAGCACGGTCCCGACCCGAGCTCCCGCGAGGGCCGCCACGCCAGGCCCGGCACCGACCCCGTCCTGGTCGGCAAGGTCGGCAAGGTGCAGGTGAAGGCCATCACCGGTGAGGCGCTGCCTGCGGACATGAAGCTCGCCGTGATCGCCCCGGGCCACGCCCGCCACACCACCACCGAGCGCGCCGCCATCGACACCAGCCGGATGGACGGCGGCACCGGGCAGGACTCGGTCTACCGTGCCGCCGACCCCCAGCCGGTCACCGGCAGCAACGACACCGCGTCCCTGGCCGCGGCGGTGTTCACGCCCCAGCCGGTGATCTACTCCCGCGCGCAGTGGGGCGCCGACGAGAGCATCCGCGGGAAGTCGTCGCTGCACTACGGCGACGTGCACGCCGGCTTCGTCCACCACACGGTCAACGCCAACGACTACACGCGTTCGGAGGTGCCCGCGCTCATGCGCAGCATCTACGCCTACCACGTGCAGTCCCGCGGCTGGAGCGACATCGGCTACAACTACCTGATCGACCGCTTCGGCCGGATCTGGGAAGGCCGGTACGGCGGTGTGGACCGCGCCGTGGTCGGCGCCCACACCCTCGGCTTCAACGACGACTCGTTCGCGGCCTCGGCGATCGGCAACTACCAGATCACCCAGCCCAGCGAGGCGATGATCCAGGCCTACGCGACGCTCTTCGCCTGGAAGCTCTCCCTGCACGGCGTCACCGCGTCCTCGACCCACCAGTACGTCACGTCGCGCTACTTCCAGGCGATCAACGGCCATCGGGACGCGGCTGCCACCCTGTGCCCGGGTCAGTACCTCTACGACCGGATCCCCGACATCCGCCAGATGGCGGCCGCCGACCAGCGTGGCTGGACCGGTCGTCAGCTCGAGTCCAACCTGGCCTCGACCCCCCACCCCGACCTCGTCGTACGACGTGCCCGCGACGGCGAGCTGTTCGTCGTACCGACCGGTGGGCTGCTGCACTTCCCACAGCCGACGACCCTGGCGACCGGGCTGACCGGCGCCCGCGGCGTCCTGGTCTCACCGGACCTGACCGGCGACGGGGTCAGCGACCTCGCGGTGCGGCAGGCGGACGGCTCGCTCGCGATCCGTCCCGGCGTGTCGCCCGGGGGCTTCGGCCCGGTCGCGCGCACCGTCGGAGGCTTCCGCAACAAGGACCAGGTGCTGGCTCCGGGCGACCTCAACGGCGACGGACGCGGCGACCTGATCGCTCGCAACCCGGCCACCGGGCGGCTCCTGGCGTGGGTCCAGAAGTCCGACGGCGGCTTCAAGACGAAGGGCCTCGGCTCCTCGTGGAGCGGCTACAACCTGATCTCGTCGGTGGGTGACGTCACCGGTGACGGCAAGGTCGACCTCGTGGGGCGCGACGCCTCGGGAGCCTTGTGGCTCTTCGCGGGCACGGGTGCTCCGGGGTTCGCCCAGGGTGTCAAGATCGCAGGCAGCTTCGCGGACTACGACGTGATCACCGGCGGTGGGGACTGGTCGGGTGACGGCAGCAACGACCTCTTCGTGCGCAGCGCCACCTCGGGCAAGTCCTGGGTGCTCCCCGGCAACGGCGACGGGACCTTCCAGCGTGCCCTCGGGCCCTTCGGCAGGCTGGCCGGGGCCACCGGCCTGACCGCCGGCAACGCAGCCGGCTCCCTGGCCCCCGACCTGGTCGCGCTGTCCGGTGACCAGCTGAAGGTCTGGACCAACCCCGGCACCTTCAACCTCGGCCGGCGGATCGACACCGGGGCGAAGGCACCGGATGCCGACGTCCTGCTGTCGGCGGGCGACTGGGACCGCGACGGCTACGGCGACGTGATCATCCGGACCGCCTCGAGCGGAGACCTCTACCTCCTGCGCGGCGACGGCCACGGCCGGCTAGGTGCGCCGACGCTGCTGGCCTCGGGGTTCGGTGCGGTCGGCAAGCTCGCCGCGGTCGGTGACATGACCGGGGACGGTTATCCCGACCTCATGGGCCAGCCGCACGGCGGCGTGATGACGATCTATCCGGGCAAGGGCGTCGCCGGTCTCCGGCAGGCTTATCCGGCCGCCGGCTCGATCTCGGGTCAGCAGATCGGCGTCGGCCGCTGGGACGACGACGGCGCCCCGGACAGCCTCTTCCGCAAGGGCGCGTCGCTGACGCTCTACCGCGGCAACGGGCCCGGAGGGCTCCACAGCCCCACCCGGCTGAGCATCGACACGTCGTCGTACGACTGGGTGATCGGCGTCAGCGACCTCCAGCTCAACGGGCACCCGGACCTGCTGGTGCGCCAGCGCGGCACCGGCCGGCTGTACGCCGTACCGGGGACGACGACCGGTTTCCGGGCACCGATCTACCTCGGCCAGGGGATGAAGGGCTATGACCTCGCGGACTGACCGGGGTCGAAACGGGCGGAGACGCGCTCGTCGGCCGCGATCCGGGCCAACCGATCGACGGAGGCGTTGACCACCAGGACCAGAGAGCCGCTGCTCGACAGCGACTCTGTGAAGGAGGCGAGACCGGAAGGGGAAGCCGGGTTCGACTCCGAGAGGAGACGGCCGCCGCCGTGTGGATCACCGGCGGCGGTCGTTCTCCACAGCTGGGCCTGGGTGAGCCCCGCGGCCGCGAGGTCATCGGGCCGGGGCGGGTCCCACGGGACGAAGGCGTCCGGCTGCGACCAGACCTCGATCCCGAGGTCGTGCACGCCAGGAGGCAACGGCTCGGCGAAGCGGCCCGCCAGCGGCAGCAGCGCGCTGGCCAGGACCGGACGGTCGTCGGCCAGATGCGCCCATCGGCCGAGGCCCTCGGGCCCGGTGAGCACGGCGTCGGCGTCGCCCTCCCACACCACCTCGAGCCCACAGTTCCAGGCCGCCCCCAGCGCGACCGTGCCCAGCCAGTGCGCCGGGAGATCGACCAGGAGGCGCTGGCCGCGCTCGAGGTCCAGCTCGTCGGTCAGCAGCGAGGAGACCTTGGCCACCCAGTTGGCGTACGTCGCGACCGAGAGCTCGGTGCGCTCGCCCGTGTGATCGTCGTAGAACGTCACCAGGGGGCGGGCCGCGCCGCCGGCGAGGAGCCCGGCGAGCAGCTGGGGGAACGTCGTCACGCGAAGACCTCCGGGTCGGGAGCACTGACTCTAGGGTGGCCTCCATGCCTGCCATCGAGCACTTTTGGGCCGTGATCCCCGCGGGAGGGTCAGGGACCCGCCTGTGGCCGTTGTCGAGGTCCGGCTCGCCGAAGTTCCTCCACGACCTCACCGGGAGCGGGCGTTCGCTCCTGCAGGACACCGTGGCGCGTCTCGAGCCCCTGGTCGAGGACCGGCTGATGGTCGTCACCGGTGCCGCCCACCTGACCGCCGTGGCCGACCAGCTGCCGGGGGTGGCCCGCGACCGTCTGGTCGCGGAGCCCTCGCCGCGGGACTCCATGGCGGCGATCGGGCTGGCCGCGGCGTTGCTGGAGCGCGAGGGCGCCGACGTCGTGATGGGATCCTTCGCGGCCGATCACGTGATCGGTGACGCCGCCGCCTTCCAAAGCGCCGTCGGGCTGGCCGTCGAGGCGGCCCGCGACGACTGGCTGGTGACCCTGGGCATCGAGCCGTCCTTCCCCTCCACGGCCTTCGGCTACATCCGCCAGGGCGGTCCGCTGTCGGGCCACGACGGTGTCTTCGCGGTCGAGGCTTTCGTGGAGAAGCCGTCCGTGCAGGTCGCCGAGCGCTACCTCGCCGCGGGCGACCACCGCTGGAACGCCGGGATGTTCGTGGTCCGGCCGCGGGTCCTGCTGGACCTGCTGGCCGAGGGCCAGCCCGGCTTCGCCGCCGACCTGCGCGACCTCGCGGCGGCACCGGCGCGGCTCGCCGAGGTCTGGCCGAGGCTGCCCCGGATCGCCATCGACCACGCCGTCGCCGAGCCGGCCGCGGCCACGGGCCGGGTGGCCACGGTGCCCGCCGACCTCGGCTGGGACGACATCGGCGACTACGCCTCCCTGTCCGCGACGGTCGCGAGGGCGACCGATGACGACGTGAAGGGCCTGCTGGTCCTGGGCGACGACGACCTCGTCGTGGCCGACGACAGCGCGGGGCTCGTCGTCCCGTCGTCGGGTCGGCTGGTCGTCGTCGTCGGCCTCGACGACATCGTGATCGTCGACACGCCCGACGCGCTGCTGGTGACGACCCGCGAGCGCGCCCAGGACGTCAAGGAGATCGTGGCCAGGCTCAAGGAGTCCGGACGCGGTGACCTGACCTGACCTGTCAGGGGCGGTCGGGCCGCAGCAGCAGCGGTGCGCCGTCGCCCGCCCCGGTCCGCCAGCCGTGGGCGTACGCCGCGACCTCGGCCACCCAGCGGGCCCGCGGGTCCTCGGTGGCCACGGCCACCACGTCACCGCGGCCGGTGACGGCCGCTCCGTCGCCGAGAAGCCCCTTCAACAACCCGGCCAGCTCGTCGGGGTCTGCCGGAGCGCCGAACGCGCGACGCTGCCCGGGGTCCGCGGACAGCGCAGCCAGCACGGCCTCGCGCGCACCGAGCCCGAACAGGTCGGACCCGGCCGGGCGCAGCAGACCGTCTGCCCCGGGGCCGTCGTCGCCGGGGGGCAGCACCAGGTCGCCGCGGCCGCGGACCACGGTGAAGGGTCGGCCGCGCAGCTTGCCCGCGGCGAGCTCGGCCGCGCCGGCCAGCTCGTCGGCCACGGCGGGAGCGGTGACCTGGAGGTCGTTGCCGTAGGCGTCGGTGCGTCCGGCGTGGTCGTCGACCACCACCAGCCCTGCCGCGCCGATGGCGATGTCGGTCTGGCCCTCGCGCCAGGCCCGTCCGGCGGTGTCGGTGACCAGCACGCCGACGTTGGCGCCGGTGCGCGCGGCCACGGCAGCACGCAGGGCGCGGGCGGATGCGTCGGGGTCCTCGGGCAGCAGCACGACGTGGCCGGGCTCGACGTTGGAGGCGTCGACGCCGGCGGCGGCCATGGTCAGGCCGAGCCGGTTCACCACGACCGACAAAGGGCCGCGTCGGGCCACCAGTCGGACGGTCTCGGCCGCCACCGCCTCGGCCCGGTCGCCGGCGCGCACCTGGCCCTCGGCCTTGCTCACGGCTTTGCTGGTCACACACACGATGTCGCCGTCCACCGGGTCCACGAGCGGCAGGAGGAGGTCCGCGAGGTCGTCGCCGCGGCGTACCTCCCCGACGCCGTCGGGCGCCCATACCGTGATCACGAGACGAGGGAGATCGCGGCGGCCGCCATCGCGGCCGTGGCCTCGGCCGACGTCATCAGCAGGGGTACGGCGTCGCAGGGCAGGCCGGTGTCGCGCACCCGCTCGGCATCGTCGGCGTCCTGGGTGTCCACGAGCCAGCCGTCGAGGATCCCACCCGCCGAGCGGGCGCCGTAGTGGAGGCCGACGCCCGCCGCCGACACCTCGACCCCGATCGCGGTGAGCATCTGGTGGGCCATGCCGCGCACGTGGTTGCCACCGATGATGGGGGAGAGGCCCACGACCGGCGCCCGGGTGGCGGCCAGGGCCTCCCGGACGCGGGGGACACCGAGGATCGTGCCCACGCTGACCACGGGGTTGCTGGGCGGGATGATGACGAGGTCCGCGTCGGTGATCGCGTCGATCACGCCCGGCGCCGGGGTGGAGTCGTCGAGGCCGACGAAGACCAGGGCCTCGACCGGGACCTCGGCGTGCAGCCGCACCCAGTACTCCTGGAAGTGCACGACGCGGCGTCCGCTGGGGCTGTCGGTGTCGGCGATGGCCACGTGGGTCTCGACCCGGTCGTCGCTCATCGGGAGCAGCCGGACGCGGTCGCCGAACACCGGCGTGAGCCAGCGCTTGCAGAGCGCCTCGGTGACCTCCGATAACGGGTAGCCGGCATCGAGCATCTGGGTCCGCACCAGATGGGTGGCCAGGTCGCGGTCGCCCAGACCGAACCACGTCGGCTCGACGCCGTACGCCGCCAGCTCCTCCTTGGCGCCCCAGGTCTCCTCGCGGCGACCCCAGCCACGCTCGGGGTCGATGCCGTCGCCGAGGGTGTACATGACGGTGTCGAGGTCGGGGCAGATCTTCAGGCCGTGCAACCAGATGTCGTCGGCGGTGTTGGCCACGACCGTGATCGCGGCGTCGGCCCCGACGCCCGGCAGGAGACCCTCCCGGATGCCGTGCCACAGGCCCTGCAGGAAGGTCGCGCCGCCCACGCCGCCCGAGAGCACGGTGATCTGCCTCATGCGGCTTAGCCTGCCGCACCGGTGCCGGCCGCCGTGGGGGACCCTGGCGCGTGGGACACGAGCGAGGGATGTTACACAGGTGTCATTCGTTGCGCAGCCGAATCGTCAATACCAGATCACGCCTTGACTTTCGGTGTACGACAGGCGTGTAATTCCCACAGTGTTCTTCAAGCGGTATGGGCGCTTGAGCAGCTAGGTGGGCTCCTAACAGCCAGGGTCGAAAGGGCGAGGACCGTGAGGGAACTGTTTCTCCTCGAGGCGGACGCCGAGGAAGCGGGATGGCAGGAGCGCGCCCTGTGCGCGCAGACCGATCCCGAGGCGTTCTTCCCCGAAAAGGGTGGCTCGACCAGGGAGGCCAAGAAGGTCTGCCTGACATGTGACGTGCGGGGTGACTGCCTCGAGTACGCACTGATGAACGACGAGCGCTTCGGCATCTGGGGCGGGCTCTCGGAGCGGGAGCGTCGCAAGCTGAAGAAGCGCGCGGTCTGACGGCTCCCCGGCCGGGTGCGCCCGGCCGGGGCACCGCCGGCGAATTCGGGCTCGCGCGACCCGCAGCTAGGGTGGGCGATCGTGAATCCGAGGGTCGTGGCTGTGCTGGTGAGCCACGACGGGTCCCGGTGGCTGCCCGCCGTCATCGACGGGATCCGCGAGCAGTCGGCCCCGGTCTCCGGGGTCGTGTGCGTCGACACCGGCAGCCGTGACGAGAGCCCGGACCTGCTGGCCGACGCCTTCGACGAGGTGGTCACCGCCTCCGGCGGTACGTCGTACCCCGAGGCGGTGCAGCTCGGCCTGGCGCAGGTCGAGCCCGACGACGCCGACTGGATCTGGCTGCTCCACGACGACAGCCGACCCGCGCCCGACGCCCTCGAGTGGCTGCTGGCCGCGGCTGCCGAGGACTCCCGGGCCGACGTGCTCGGCCCGAAGCTGCGCGAGTGGCCCTCGCTGAAGAGGCTGCTCGAGGTCGGCGTGACGATCTCGGGCACCGGTCGTCGCGAGACCGGTCTCGAGACCGGTGAGTACGACCAGGGCCAGCACGACGAGGTCCGGCCCGTGCTCGCGGTGAACACCGCCGGCATGCTGGTCCGCCGTGCGGCCTTCGACCGCCTGGGCGGGCTGGACGAGAACCTCCCGATCTTCGGCAACGACCTCGATTTCGGCTGGCGGGCCGCCGCCGCCGGCGTCCGCACGGTCGTGGTGCCCCAGGCGGTCGTCTTCCACGCCGAGGCCGCGCACCGCGGCCTGCGCCGGACGCCGCTGACCGGCCGCCACACGCACTTCCAGGAGCGCCGGGCGGCGATCTTCACGCTCCTGGCCAACACCCCCGGTCGGGCCCTGCCCTGGCAGCTGGTGCGGCTGTTCTTCGGCACTCTGCTCCGGATGACCGGCTTCCTCGTGGTGCGCGCTGCCGGCGAGGCGCTCGACGAGCTGGGCGCGCTCTTCTCGATCTACTTCAGCCCCGGGGAGATCCTGCGGGCGCGCCGGTCCCGGGCGGGCAACGCGGGCGACCACGACCCGCGACCGCTCCTCGCCCCCTGGTGGGTGCCCTACCGGCACGGGCTCGACTTCATCGGCGACATCGCCGCCGCGGCCACCAACCAGGCCCAGGACGTCGCCGACCGGCGGCGCGCGGCCAAGGAGGAGGCCGCTCCGACCCCGGTGCCCATCCGGCGACCGTCGGTCGTCGACGAGGACGCACCGGAGGAGGACTCCGGGCTCGTCGCGCGGTTCCTGACCAATCCACTGGCGATCGCGCTGACCCTGGTCGTCGGGCTGTCGGTCTTCGGCGCCCGGGAGGCGTTCGGTCACGTCACCGGCGGCGGGCTCGCCCCGGCGCCGGCCTCGGCGGCCGACCTCTGGCGGCTGTGGACCGAGTCGTGGCACGCCCTCGGGACCGGCACCGCTGTGCCCGCACCGGCCTACACCCTGCCGCTCGCCCTGCTCGGCTCCCTGCTCGGCGGCAGTGCGGCCGCCGCGATCTCGGCCCTGCTGCTGCTCGCCGTGCCGGTGGCCCTGTGGGGCGCCTGGCGACTGCTGCGCGTCGTCGGGCGACTGGTCGACCCCGGCGGCTCACCACGCTGGCTGGTCGCGCTGGGAGCCGCCACCTACGCGCTGGTGCCGGTGACCTCGGGGGCGTGGGGTGACGGACGGCTCGGGATCGTCGTCGCCGCCACCCTGCTCCCGTGGCTGGCTCACGCGGCCCTCGGTTTCGCCGATCCCGAGGTCGACCGGCGCTGGCGGGCCGCCTGGCGCTCCGGCGTGCTGCTGGCGGTCTGTGCGGCGTTCGCCCCGGTCGCCTGGGTCTTCGCGATCGTGCTCGCCGCGGTCGTGCTCGCCATCGCCTACGCCGTCACCCGGACCCTGCCGCGCGGTGGCGACGTCTGGGGTCCGCCCGCGGTGACGCTCGGCGTCGCACCCCTGCTGCTCGCGCCGTGGTGGCTGCCCGCGATCTGGCACGGTGCCGGCTCGCTGCTGTTCATGGAGACCGGGCGGCAGCCGTACCCGCCGCTCGGTGCCAGCGACCTGCTGCTCGGCCGCTTCGGCGCCGGGACCGGCGCGCCCGGCTGGCTCGGGACCCTCCTGGTGGTGCTGGCGGTGCTCGCGCTGCTGCCCCGGGCCACCCGCGTCCCGGTGCTGGTCACCTGGCTGGTCGCGGTGGTAGCGGCGGTCACCGCCACCCTGCTGTCGCTGGTCCGGCTGCCGCTCCCGGGCGGCTCGGTGCGTCCCGGGATCGCGTTCCTGATGATGGTGCTGCACGGCTGCTTCGTGCTCGCCGCGCTGCTCGGCGCCCAGGGGCTGGTCACCCTTCTGCGGCGGTCGCGCGCCGAGCACCACGAGGTGCTGCTGGTCGGGCTGGCCGCGGTGGCCGCGATCGTGCCGGTCTTCGGGCTGGTGTGGTTCGTGGTGCAGGGGCCTGGGGACCTGGCCAACAGCGACGACTCGGGCATCCCGGCGTACATGACCGACGACGCGGTCGCCTCCGCCGCGAACGGCATCCTGGTGATCCGCGGCGATGTCGCCGACGGCCTGCGCTTCACCGTACGACGCGGCGCCGGCGACACCGTGGGGGAGAACGAGATCCAGTACGCCTCGAAGCCCGACCCGGCGTTCACCGCCGATGTGCGGGCCCTGGTGTCGCGACCCACCCCGACCGTGGTCTCCGACCTGGCCGCGGCCGGCATCCACTACGTCGTGCTGCCCGAGCCGGCCGACGGTGACGTGGCCGCCGGCCTCGATGCCACCGACGGGCTGGTGCAGGCCAGCGCCGAGAGCCGCTCCACGCGGGCCTGGCGGGTCGGGGTAGCCGTAGACCCGCACGCGCTCGACGGCGCGCGCTCGCTCCCGCGGGTGGTGCTGCTCGGGGTGCAGGGCCTCGCGATCGTGGTGGTGCTCATCCTCTGCCTGCCGACCTGGCGAGCCCGACGGAGGGACGACGCATGAGCCGCTCCGGACGACGGATCCGCCTCCCCGACGTCGCCCGCCGGCAGCGGACGCGGCGCATCGACGCGACCACCGTGCTGGCCGTGGTGCTTCCGCTCGCCACCGTGGGTGTCCTCGCTCTCGTGCGCCAGCCGCCGACGCACACCACTGACCAGCCGCCGGCGTTGACCGGGCTCACCCGTTCGCTGGTGGTCTGCCCGTCGGCCGCGCCGGGTTCGCCGGACGCCGAGGTCTCGACCACCAACGGCTCGGCCGGCAAGGTCACCGTCGTCTCGGGCACGTCCTCGCACGACGTCGCGGTGCGACCCTGGACGGCGTCGGCCGTGCCGGGCTCGGGGACCCTGACCATCAAGGGCGTTGACGCGCTGGCGCCCGGGCTGGTGGCCGCACGCTCCGGTACGGCGCCCGTGACGGGGCTGGACTGTCCCAACCCGGCCTCCGACCAGTGGTTCACCGGCGTGGGTGCCCGGTCGGACCACGACTCCTTGATCGAGCTGACCAACCCGGACTCGGGGCCGGCCGTCGCCGACATCTCGCTGCTCGCCCACCAGACCTTCAGCGTCCGTCAGCTGCGCGGGATCACCATCCCCGGCCACCGGACGATCACCCTCGACCTCGGTCAGGTGGTGCCCCGGCGTCCGCTGCTGACCGCACACGTCGTGGTCTCGCGTGGGCGCCTGGCGGTCGGGGTGCTCGACACCTCCACCGACCTGGCGACCAAGAAGGTCCAGAGCGAGTGGCTCCCGCGCCAGCTCGTGCCCGAGCAGGACAGCCTTCTGCTGGGCCTGCCCACCGGCCCCGGCAACCGCACCCTCCAGCTGGCCAACCCCGGCACCGACGTGGTGCGCGCCCAGGTGCGGATCGTCACCGGCGACACGAGCTTCGTGCCGGCCGGCCTCAAGCCGGTGAGCATCGCACCGGGCGCGACGGCGTCGCTCTCGCTCACCGTCGAGCTGAGGAAGGCGCTGCAGGACGGCGCCGTGGGCGTCGCGGTCCAGGCCACCGCGCCGGTCACGGCGTCGCTGCGCACCACGCTGGCCGACGACCGCGTGCTGACCGTGCCGGCCGATCCGATCTCACAGGAGGCCGCCACGCTGCTGCCGGTGGTCACCGGCAAGGCCGCCAAGCAGCACCAGGTCAGCGCTCAGGTGCTGCTGTCCGCGGACGCTGCGGGCTCGGTGACCGTGACGGCGTACGACGCCTCCGGGCAGCGCGTCCTGAACCGCACCGTCGGCACCCAGAAGGGCCGCACGTCGTCGGTCTCGCTGCCGAAGGGGACCGCGCTCGTCGACGTCGTGCCCCAGCGGACGAAGGTGAGCGGCTCGGTCGTGGTCACCGGCGACGGGGCGACGGTGATCCCGTTGCACGAGCTGCTGGTGAGGGGCCTGGTGCCGCAGATCTCGCCCGGCCAGGACTAGACGGGCTACTCGCCCCGGGTGTAGCGCGGGTCGACGTCCTCGGGCTCGATGCCGAGCAGCTCGGCCACCTGCTCGACCACGACGGTGAGCACCATCGCCTCGAGGTCGGCGCGGGTCTCGCAGCGGTGCTCGATCGGCCGGCGGAACAGCACGAGCCGGGTCGGCTCGCCACCGTGGCCCCGCACCAGCGACGCCAGCGGCACGGTCTCTCCCGACCAGTCGTCGGGGAGCTGTGGGGTGTCCTCGACGGCGTACTCGACCAACCCCAGCCGCTCCTGCCAGCGGGTGTCGACGTCGCGCACGGTCTCGAGGACCAGCTCGTCGAAGCGCTCGCCCCGGGTCGGCAGCTCGGGGCGGCCGGGCAGCGAGGGGGTGATGGCGGGGCCGCGCATGCCGCGCCCGCGCCGGTCGCGCGCGCGCCTGCGCGGAGCAGGTGAGGTCGCTGAGAAGGCGTCTGGAAGGTCGGACGCGGTCACGCAAGGGAGCGTAGTGGACTCCGCGAGCCTCAGTCGGGCCGGCGCGGCTCGGCGGTACCGTTCGCGACGTGAGTCCTGTCCGGCGTTGTTCGCGCACTGCGTGTGGCCGTCCGGCCGTCCTCACCCTGACCTACGTCTACGCCGACTCCACGGCCGTCGTGGGGCCGCTGGCGACCTACGCCGAGCCGCACTCCTACGACCTCTGCGAGGCACACGGCGAGCGGCTCTCCGCGCCGCGTGGCTGGGAGGTGCTGCGCCTGGCTCCCGACCCGAGCACCCTGGCGCCCTCCAACGACGACCTGCTCGCCCTCGCCGATGCCGTCCGTGAGGCGGGCCGCCCGATGGTGGCCGCCACCCGGGCACCCGGCGACGCCCAGCCGGTCGTGGGCGCCGGTCGTGAGACCGGCCGCCGTGGACACCTGCGGATCCTCACCTCCGAGTGACCGGTGCCAGGGAACGGCACCGCCCCACCGCGGCCGTTAGGCTCCCTGCGTGAGCACGACCGACGCCGCCAACGCGGCCGCCGTCTTCAAGGCGTACGACGTCCGCGGAGTCGTGCCCGGCCAGATCGACGAGCACCTGGCCCGGCGTACCGGCGCGGCGTTCGTCTCGGTGACCGCGGCCGACACGGTCGTCGTCGGCCACGACATGCGGCCGAGCTCGCCGGCCCTCGCCGGAGCGTTCGCCGCCGGCGCGGCCGATGCGGGAGCCGACGTGGTGATGATCGGCCTGGCGTCCACCGACCAGCTCTACTTCGCGTCGGGCCACCTCGGCCATCCGGGCGCGATGTTCACCGCCAGCCACAACCCGGCGCAGTACAACGGGATCAAGATGTGCCGGTCCGGCGCCCAGCCGATCGGCACCGACACCGGTCTGGCCGAGATCCGTGACCTCGTCTCGGGGGACGAGCCCGCTGTGGCCCCGGCCCCCGGGACGATCAGCCAGCGCGACGTCCTCGACGCCTACGCCGCCCACCTGCTCTCGCTCGCGCCGGTCACGGGTCGGCGACTCAAGGTCGTCGTCGACGCCGGCAACGGGATGGCCGGACTGACCGCGCCGGTCGTGTTCGGCCGGATCGGCGACCAGGTCGAGCTGGTCCCGATGTACTTCGAGCTGGACGGCACCTTCCCCCACCACGAGGCCAACCCGATCGAGCCGGAGAACCTCGTCGACCTGCAGAAGCGCGTCGTGTCCGAGGACGCCGACGTAGGGCTCGCCTTCGACGGCGATGCCGACCGGTGCTTCGTGGTCGACGAGGCCGGGCGCGCCGTGCCACCGTCGGCCCTCACCTCCTTGATCGCTTCGCGGGAGCTCGCCAAGGAGCCCGGCGCGACGGTGATCTACAACCTGATCACCAGCCGGTCGGTCCCGGAGCTGGTGCGCGAGCTCGGCGGCACCCCGGTGCGGACCCGCGTCGGCCACTCCTACATCAAGGCGACGATGGCCCAGACCGACGCGATCTTCGGTGGCGAGCACAGCGGCCACTTCTACTTCCGCGACTTCTGGCGCGCCGACTCGGGGATGTTGGCCGCGCTGCACACGCTCGCCGCCCTCGCGGAGACCGATCGGCCGCTCTCCGGTGTGCTCGCCGACCACGAGCGCTACCGGCTCAGCGGCGAGATCAACTCCGTCGTCGACGACCCGGCGGCTACCGTGGCGGCCGTCGAGACGGCGTACTCCAGCACCCCGGGTGCCACCGTCGACCATCTCGACGGCCTCACCGTGACCACCGACGGCTGGTGGTTCAACGTCCGGCCCTCCAACACCGAGCCGCTGCTGCGGCTCAACGTGGAGGGTGCGGACGACGCCACCATGACCCGTGTCCGCGACGACGTCCTCGCCCTGATCAGGAGCCCTGCATGAATCTCGACCCGAAGCTGATGGAGATCATCGTCTGCCCCGACTGCCACGGACAGCTGACCGCGGAGGGCGAGGAGCTGGTCTGCCAGGAGTGCGGCCTGGCCTACCCGGTGCGCGACGACATCCCGGTGCTGCTGGTCGACGAGGCCCGCCGGCCGGGCTGAGGCGACCGATGCCCATCTGGTTCGACGAGTCGCGACTCGACGACGAGCGTGCGCTGGGCAGGGCCGACGCCCGGCTCCGCGAGCTGGCCGAGTCGGGGGCACGGGTCCGGCGCGAGGCGACCGAGGCGTCGGCCGCGGTGATCCTGGCCTCCACCACCGGTCAGGACGCCATCCGGCCGCGCGCCATCGTCGCCGCCGGCCCCGACTCGCGACTGCTGCGCGCGGTGCTGGAGCCGTGGTGTCCGGTGCCGTTCGTGGCCTGGCCCGGTCCCGGACTGCCCGGTTGGGCGGGGGGACTCGACCTGGTCGTCGTGCTCGCGCCCGACGGCGCCGACCGCGGCACCGCGGGAGCCGTGGCCGAGGCGGTACGGCGCGGGTGTCAGGTCGTGGTCGCGTGCCCGGAAGGCTCGCTGGTGGCCGAGCATGCCGCCGGCCGGTGGTCGACGATCCTGCCGATCGTGACCCGCGACCAGCTGGCCACGGCCGTCGTGGTCCTGGAGTACCTCGAACAGGTGGGCCTCGGCCCGCGCGCCGACCACAGCGACGTCGCCGAGGCCCTCGACGCGGTCGCGATCTCCTGCTCGCCCAACCGTGACCTCGCCGTCAACCCGGCCAAGATGCTGGCGATCGCGCTGGCCGACACCATCCCGATCGTGTGGGGCGGCTCGGTCCTGGCCGCCCGGGCCGCGCGCCGCGTCGCCGAGACGATCCGACGGGCGTCCGGCCAGTCGGCGATCGCCGGTGACGCCGAGCACCTGCTTCCCCTGATCGAGGCGGTCCGGCCGCGCGACGTGTTCGACGACCCCTTCGCCGAGGGCGTCGGCGACCTGCGCCCGATGCTGCTGGTCTTCGACGACGGCGCCGACGACCCCGTGGTGCGCGAGGACCACGGGCGGCTGCGGGCCGCCGCCGTCGCGCACGGCGTACGGGTGGAGACCCTGTCGACCGAGGCCGACACGGAGATCGCGCGCTACGCGTCGCTGGTGCTCAACGGGCGCTACGCAGCGGAGTACCTCCGGCTCGGTCTGGTCGAGGACTGACCTGGGCCGACCGATAGCCTGCGCTCATGTCGACCGAGGGCAGCAACAAGGCTGTCGTGGCGGCGCTCCTGGCCAACACCGGGATCGCCGTGACCAAGTTCCTGGCGTTCCTGCTGACCGGCGCGTCGTCGATGCTGGCCGAGGCGATCCACTCGCTTGCCGACGCCGGCAACCAGGGCCTGCTGCTGCTCGGCGGTCGGCGGTCGAGGCGCGACCCGACGGCCCGACACCCCTTCGGCTTCGGCCGGGAGCGTTACATCTACGCCTTCATCGTCTCCATCGTGCTGTTCACGGTCGGCGGTCTGTTCGCCCTCTACGAGGCCTACCACAAGGGCCACGAGCTCCACGCCGCCCACGGCCACCTCGACAACTCGATCCTCGACAGCCGATGGGCCTGGGTGCCGATCGTGGTGCTGCTCGCGGCGATCGTCATGGAGTCGCTGTCGTTCCGCACCGCGATCCGCGAGACCGCCGCGATCAAGGGGGACGCGTCGTACGTCGAGTTCGTGCGACACGCCAAGCAGCCCGAGCTGCCGGTGATCCTGCTCGAGGACCTCGCAGCGCTGCTGGGCCTGGTCTTCGCCCTGTTCGGCGTCTCGCTGTCCCTGCTGACCGACAACCTGTGGTTCGACGTGGTCGGCACCGGCCTGATCGGCCTGCTGCTGGTGGTCGTCGCGGTGATCCTGGCGGTCGAGACCAAGAGCCTCCTGCTCGGTGAGTCCGCCTCGGTCGCGGCCGAGCAACGGATCGTCGCCGGGCTGGAGGGTGCCGACGGCATCGACCGGATCGTGCACCTGAAGACCCTGCACCTCGGCCCCGAGGAGCTGCTGGTCGCCGCGAAGATCGCGGTGCCGTCGGCGTCGACGGCCACCGAGATCGCGACCGCCATCGACGCCGCCGAGGCTGCCGTCCGCGCCGCCGAGCCGACGGCCCGGGTGATCTACCTCGAGCCCGACATCTGGCGCGGCTGAACCTCGGCCGTCGTTCGGTGCATTCGCCCCACGACGCGAGCCTGCCGCTCGTACGCTGCGGGCGTGGCCAGCCCGACGATCGGCGCGAGATCGATCCTCGTCGCGGACGGTTGGCGCAAACGCTCCGGAGACTGCTACACGCGCCGCCTCGTTCCCGGCGTGCTGGGGCTCCTGGCGCTCCGTCCCGTCCGCGGTCTGCCCCACCAGTGGCGGCTCGAGCCGTATGTGGGGCTGGTGCACGAGCGGGTCAACGGCCTCGCCGCCGCCCTCAGGGGCGGCGCGCAGGAGAGCCCCTACCCCCAGGACACCATCCGCGCGCCGCTCGTCCGGTTGCTCGACGGGCCCGAGGCCCGAGAAGGGGACCGTTGGCTGGTCGCCGCGCAGGCGCCCGGAAACAACGAGCGGGTGTTCCGCGAGGTCGCCGAGGCTGCGCGCGAGGTGGGCCTTCCCTGGCTGCACAAGCGGACCGGCCTCGACGCGATCGCCTACGAGCTGCGCGACGGGAACGGCCCCTGGCGTCGCACGCCGTACCTGACCGCCGCGCTGTGGCTGCAGGGCGAGGTCGACGCCGCCGAGGCTTGGCTGGAGGAGGTCACATCGCAGTTCGGCCGCCCGGGTCCGGAGATCCCCGAAGATCTGCGCGGTCTCCGCGCGACCAGTCTCGGCACGTCTGCGCCGCCCGAGGGCTGGCCGCGCCAGGCCTTCGATGCCTTCGCCGCGAGACTGCGCGATGGGATGGCGCGTCATCCGGGAGGCCCGCCCGACGACTGGCACCCTCCCCCGGGCAACTCGCTCGCGTCCGGGCCCCCGCGGGTCTAGCCTGCCGGCATGCGCCACTTCTCCGGACACATCTGATTCGTGCGTGAGGGCCGGCGCGACGGCTTCGTGCCGCGGGTGCTGGCCTATCACGCGTCGCGCGACTTCGTGCCGCTCTATGCGGTGTACCCGCTGCTGTTCTCCGACCGCGGCGTGGGTCCCGGGCAGATCTCGGTGCTGTTCATCATCTGGTCCGTGACGGGCTTCGTCTGCGAGGTGCCGTCGGGTGCCTGGGCCGACTCGTTCGACCGACGCCGGCTGCTGGTGCTCTCCGCGGGCATCTACGCCCTGGGCTTCGCCACCTGGACCGTGTGGCAGTCGTTCACCGGCTTCGCGGTCGGGTTCGTCTGCTGGGGCCTCTCGAGCGCCCTGATGTCGGGCACCTTCGAGTCACTGGTGTACGACGAGCTGGTCGAGCGCGGCGAGCCGGGTCGGTACCCGAGCCTGATCGGCTGGGCGCACTCGACGGCGATGCTGGCCAACCTGGTCGCCACGGTGTCCGCGACCCTGCTCATCCACGTCGCCGGCTACCCGCTCGTGGGCTGGACCTCGGTGGGGTTCGCCGTGGGCCAGGGGGTTCTCGCGGCGACCCTGCCGGTGTCCTACCGGGCCCGGCATGCGCACGACCGGGGGAGCCCGGACGACGACGGATCCCCCCTCGCCGAGACCGAGCAGGCGGCGTCGCAGTACGTCCGGATGCTCCGGGCGGGCCTGGCCGAGTCGCGTCACCACCCCGACGTCCGGCGGGTCCTGCTGCTCGCGGCCGTGATGGTCGGGCTCACGACCTACGACGAGTACTTCCCACTGGTCGCGAGGGCCCACGGGGTCGCGACCGAGACGGTCCCCCTCCTGATCGCGATCACCGTGGCCGGTCAGGTGGTCGGCACCGCACTCACCGGGTGGTCGGCGAGGTTCGGCTCGCGCACCATCGGGGGTGTGCTCGGTCTCGGTGCCGTGCTGGTCACGATCGGCGTCCTGGTCTCGCCGTACGTCGGGTTCGTCGCCATCGCCGTGGGCTACGGGCTGGCCAACAACGCGATGCTCGTGGGGGAGACCCGGCTGCAGGACACGATCACCGGCCCGGCCCGCGCCACCGTCACCAGCGTGCTCGGCCTGCTGGAGGAGGTCGTCGCACTCGCGGCCTTCGGCGTGTTCGCGATCGGGGCGCGCTGGTTCGGCTTCCCGACGCTGGTGGCGTTGTTCGGCATCCCGGCGGTGCTCGTCGCGCTCGCCGTCTGGCGCTGGTTGCCCGGGGCTCGCGACGATTCCTGATTCCGGGGCGGGTCGTTTTACGCTTCACCAGTCCGCGCCGGGAGACCCCGACGATGCGCAGATGCGCAGCGCAGGCCGCACCACCTCTGCCGAGGAGAACTTCATGGACTACAAGGTCAAGGACCTCTCGCTGGCCGACTACGGCCGCACCGAGATCACCCTCGCCGAGCACGAGATGCCCGGCCTGATGGCGATGCGCGAGCGCTACAGCGAGAGCAAGCCGCTCGCAGGTGCCCGGATCGCCGGCTCGCTGCACATGACGATCCAGACGGCCGTCCTCATCGAGACGCTGGTCGACCTCGGTGCCGAGGTGCGCTGGGCCTCCTGCAACATCTTCTCCACCCAGGACCACGCAGCCGCCGCGGTCGCGGTCGGCCGCACCGGCACCGCCGAGGACCCCCAGGGTGTTCCCGTGTTCGCCTGGAAGGGCGAGAGCCTCGAGGAGTACTGGTGGTGCACCCAGCAGATCCTGCTGTGGCCGGGTGACCAGAAGCCGAACATGATCCTCGACGACGGTGGGGACGCCACCATGCTCGTCCACCTCGGCGTCGACGCCGAGAAGCGCGGCCAGGCGCCCGACCCCGCCACCGCCACCAGCCATGAGCAGAAGGTCGTCTTCGAGGTGCTCCAGGCCAGCCTGGCCGAGACCACCGACCGCTGGACCCCCATCGCCGCCGAGATCATGGGCGTCACGGAGGAGACCACGACGGGCGTCCACCGTCTCTACGAGATGATGAAGGAAGGCTCGCTGCTCTTCCCCGCCATCAACGTCAACGACTCGGTCACCAAGTCCAAGTTCGACAACAAGTACGGCTGCCGGCACAGCCTGATCGACGGCATCAACCGGGCCACCGACGTGCTGATCGGCGGCAAGGTCGCCGTGATCTGCGGCTACGGCGATGTCGGCAAGGGCTGCGCGGAGTCGCTGCGGGGCCAGGGCGCCCGGGTCATCGTCACCGAGGTCGACCCGATCTGCGCCCTGCTGGCGGCCATGGACGGCTATCAGGTGGCCACCCTCGAGGACGTCTTGGACTACACCGACATCTTCGTCACCGCCACCGGCAGCCGCGACGTGATCAGCGCCG
>JAWWPM010000554.1:0-3176 GCA_033854915.1 Nocardioidaceae bacterium | reverse complement strand
TGAGGTCGGTGCCGGGCGTCCTGCCGATGGTGATGGCGGCGTCGGCACGCGGGTTCCGCCGGGTGATCGTGCCCGAGCCGCAGGCCCAGGAGGCGGCCATGGTCCCGGGCATGGCCGTCTTCGGGATGCGTTCGCTGGCCCAGGTGATCGCCGAGCTCAAGGGAGAGGTGGTCCCCGACGCACCGCCCGTTGCGCCGACGTCCGGCAGCCACCTGATCGCCTGGCGTGGAGCCGACCGGCTCGAGGAGCACGACCTGGCCGATCTCGAGGGCGTCCCCGACGTGAAGTACGCGCTCGAGGTTGCCGCTGCCGGCGGCCATCACCTGCTGCTGTCCGGGCCCAAGGGCGCCGGCAAGACGACGGTCGCCGAGAGACTGCCCGGGCTGCTGCCCGACCTCTCCCCCGAGGAGGCCCTCGAGCTGACCGCGATCCACTCGCTGGCCGGCGCCCTCGAGCCGGGCGACGGGCTGATCGTCCGGCCGCCCTTCTTCGCGCCCCACCACGACGCCAGCAAGGCCAGCCTGCTCGGCGGCGGCACCGGCCGGGTCCGCCCCGGCGAGATCAGCCGCGCCCACTGCGGGGTGCTCTTCTTGGACGAGTTCCCGCTGTTCCGGTCCGACGTGATCGACGCCCTTCGCCAGCCGCTCGAGAGCGGCGAGGTCACCATCGCCCGCGGCGAGGAGTCCGCCACCTATCCCGCCCGCGGCATGGTCGTGATGGCGTGCAACCCCTGCCCCTGCGGGGGCTACTCCGCCGGCGTCGGCGGCAACCAGTGCCACTGCCCCGAGCTGAGCCGGCGTCACTACCAGCGCCGCATCACCGGCCCCATCCAGGACCGCATCGACATCGTCCGCAACGTCCTGCCCCCTCTGTCCGGCGGCGACGGCGACCCCACCGAGCGTCGCGACACCTCCCTCGAGGTGCGCGCCCGGGTGGCGGCCGCGCGACAGAGGCAGCTGGAGCGCTTCGCGGGCCGTCGCTGGCGGCTCAACTCCCAGATCCCGAGCGCCGCTCTCGCCACCGACTGGCCGCTGCCCGGCTCGGCTCGGCGCCTGCTCGACAAGCAGCTCTACGAGGGCAATCTCAGCCGCCGCGGCGCCGTCCGCGCCCATCGGCTGGCCTGGACCCTCGCCGACGTCCGCGGTGCCGAACGCCCCGACGACCAGGACGTCGAGACGGCGCTCCAGCTCCGCAACGGCCAGCCCCTCCTGGTCTCCGCGATGGAGCGGAGGGCGTCGTGAGCGACGAAGAACGCCTCGCCCGGGTCGCCCTCGGCAAGCTGACCGAGCCCGGCGACGCCCGGGTCGCCCAGCTCGTGGCCGAGCTCGGCGCGGTCCGGCTGCACGACCTGCTCCGCGGTGAGTCCGGGGCCGACGGGCTGCCGACCGAGGTGGCCACCCGGCTGGCCGGGCTCGACCCGGTCGGCGACCTCGACCGGGCCGCCAGGGTCGGCATCCGCTACGTCATCCCCGGCGACGACGAGTGGCCGGCCCAGCTCGACGACCTGATGCGCGCCGAGGTGCTCGACGAGCGCGGCGGGCCACCCCTGGGGCTGTGGGTGAAGGGTCCCCGGGGGCTCGACGAGCTCGGCCGCGCCGTCGCCGTGGTCGGCGCGCGCTCCGCCACCACCTACGGCGCCGAGGTCGCCGCCGCGATCGGCGGCTCACTGGCCCGGGCGGGCCACCCCGTCGTCTCCGGCGCCGCCTACGGCATCGACCACGCCGCCCACCGCGGCACCCTCGCCGCCGGCGGCCCCACCGTCGCCGTGCTCGCCTGCGGCGCCGACCGCGCCTACCCGGTGGCCCACAAGGAGCTGCTCGACCACCTCGGGCGCACCTCGACCGTGGTGGCCGAGGTGCCGCTCGGCTGTGCACCCACCCGCGGCCGGTTCCTCAGCCGCAACCGCCTGATCGCGGCCCTCACCGTCGGCACCGTGGTGGTCGAGGCCGCCTCCCGCAGCGGCGCTCTCAACACCGCCAACTGGGCCACCCGCCTCAACCGCCACCTGATGTGCGTGCCCGGCCCGGTCACCAGCGCGCAGTCGCAGGGCTCCCACCACCTGATCCGCTCGGGCGCCGCCACCCTGGTCACCCACGGCGACGAGGTGCTCGAGCTGGTCGGGGAGGCCGGCACCCACCTCGTCACCGCGCCCCGAGCCCCGGCCCGCCCCCGCGACAGGCTGTCCTCGCGCCTCCAGCGGATCCTCGACGCCACGCCCCTCGCCCAGCCCGCCCCCGTCGACTCGATCGCGACCACCGCCGGGCTCGGGCTGATCGAGGTGCAGTCGGCCCTGCGTCGGCTGCACCGGCTCGACCTCGTCGAGCACGCGCCCGGTGGCTGGCGGCTCACGCCGGCCGCCCAGGGCTGAGCCCTCCGGCGCCCGGCCGGGCTGCCCCGTCGTGCTTGGCCCGGGTGACAGGATGCGCGCATGTCCGGCCTGGTCCTGCGCCTCATCGCCATGGCGCTCGCGTCGGTGACCCTCGCCGCCGACCGGATCCATCTTCAGGACGTCCCGAACCTGCCGCCCGGCAACGGCTTCATCCCTGGCCACTACCGCGTGCACCCCGGCCCGATCTTCTCCCCGCCTACCCCGGACGCCGCCGCCAATGCGTCGATCTACGCCCTGCTCGACAACATCCGGCACACGCCGCGCGGAGCCACCATCCGGATCGTCGCCTACTCGTTCGCGATCGATCCGGTGGCCGATGCCCTGATCGCCGCCGACGCCCGGGGCGTGCACGTCCAAGTCATCGTCGACGGCCGGCACTCACACGCCTTCCCGGCCACCCAGGCCGTCGAGGACGCCCTCGGCGGAGACCGGACCCAGCGCTCGTTCATCATCCTCACCGACCAGTCCGCCCGAGGCCGGGTCAGCCACAGCCACCAGAAGTCATGGTCGTTCTCCCGCACCGGCAGCTCGCGCCACGTCGTGATGGTCGGCTCGACCAACCTCAGCATCCTCGGGACCACCGGG
This sequence comes from Nocardioidaceae bacterium, assembly GCA_033854915.1. Taxonomy (GTDB): domain Bacteria; phylum Actinomycetota; class Actinomycetes; order Propionibacteriales; family Nocardioidaceae; genus Nocardioides. Next base: position 202 of record JAWWPM010000554.1, on the reverse strand, counting down.
CAGTACAGCGACATGTACTCCTTCGTCGGCCGCCCCGACCTCTGGCACGCGTTCTCGGTCATCTTCCGGGCCCAGGCCCGCGACCAACCGGTCCTCGACCCCGCCGTGACCGACCACCTGCGCGGTGACACGGCGTACTTCTTCCCCGGCTTCTCGATGACCAACGACCCGATCGCCGACATCATCGCCGGACTACCCGCCC
>JAWWPM010000553.1:0-6885 GCA_033854915.1 Nocardioidaceae bacterium | reverse complement strand
GCGGGACGGCGTCGGCGTCATTTTGTTCTCGCGTTCACAAACTCCTACAGTGAACGGCGCTGCGCGTGGCCGGGCCTGTCCCACGACGGGTCGACCCCGTGCCCGACGGCTGGAGAGAAGAGCCTTGACCGCACGGACGTCCCACGAGACTGCCCGGGAGATCCCCGAGGCCACCGTGGCGCGACTCCCCATCTACCTCCGCGCGCTCAACACGCTGTCGGAGGACGGCATCGTCACCTGCTCCAGCGAGGACCTCGCCGCCGCCGCGGGGGTGAACAGCGCCAAGCTGCGCAAGGACCTCTCCTACCTCGGCAGCTACGGCACGCGCGGCGTCGGGTACGACGTGGACTACCTGCGCTACCAGATCGCCCGCGAGATCGGGGTCACCCAGGACTGGCCCGTGGTCATCGTGGGCATCGGCAACCTGGGCCACGCCCTGGCCAACTACTCCGGCTTCCGCAGCCGCGGCTTCCGGGTGGTCGCCCTGCTCGACGCCGACCCCGAGCGGCACGCCGAGATCGTGGCCGGCGTGGACGTGCGGCCCTTCGACGACCTGACCCAGATCGTTCGCGAGCAGGGGGTCGCCATCGGGGTCATCGCCACGCCCGCAGCCGCTGCGCAGGCCGTCGCCGACAAGATGGTCGAGGTCGGCATCACCAGCATCTTGAACTTCGCCCCGACCGTGCTCAACGTCGGCCCGGGCGTCGACGTCCGCAAGGTCGACCTGTCCATCGAGCTGCAGATCCTGGCCTACCACGAGCAGCGCAAGGCCGCGGCGGAGGCGACGGCATGACGGCGCTCGTCGTTGGCATCTCCCACCGCTCCGCCCCGATCCCGCTGCTGGAGAAGCTCGCCCTCGACACCGACGGCGCCACCAAGCTGATCGAGGACGTGCTGGCCAACCCGCACGTGTCCGAGGCGACCGTGGTGGCGACCTGCAACCGCATGGAGATCTATGCGGCCGTCGACAGGTTCCACGGCAGCGTCGAGGAGCTCTCGCAGCTCCTGCTCGCCCCGGCCCAGGAGAGCGTGGAGGCGCTGCTGCCCCACCTCTACATCCACTACGACGACGGCGCGGTCTCCCACCTCTTCCAGGTCGCGGCCGGCCTCGACTCGATGGCGGTCGGTGAGGCCCAGGTCCTCGGCCAGACCCGCGAGGCCCTCGGCCTGGGCCAGGAGCTCGGCTCGGTCGGCCCCACCCTCAACACCCTGTTCCAGCAGGCGCTCCGCGTCGGCAAGCGCGCGCACGCCGAGACCGGCATCGACCGCGCCGCACCGACCCTCGTCTCGGCCGCGCTCGACCGCGCCGTGGACGACGTCTCGGGTCGCCGGGTCGTGGTCGTCGGCGCCGGCAGCATGGCCGGGCTCGCCGTCGCCACCGTCGTACGCCGTGGGGCCGCCGAGGTCGTGGTCGTCAACCGCACCCCGGAGCGTGCCGAGCGGCTCGCCGGCGAGTACGCCGCACGCTGGGCGCCGATGAGTGCCCTCGCGGCCGAGGTCGCCGGCGCTGACATCGTGGTCGCCTGCGCGGGTGCCTCCGGTGTCCTGATCAGCCGCGAGGTGGCAGCGGCCGCGCCCGGCCCGCTCGCGATGGTCGACCTGGCCCTGCCCCACGACATCGACCCATCGGTCGCCGACCTGCCCGGGGTCAGGCTGGTCACCCTCGCCGACCTCGCGGGCGACCTCCAGGAGTCGGAGGCCGGCGCCGAGGTCGAGGCGGTGCGCGCCATCGTCACCGACGAGGTCGAGGCCTTCCTCGCGGCCCGTCGCGCGGCGGGACTGACCCCCACCGTCGTCGCCCTGCGCACGATGGCCACCGGCGTCGTCGAGTCCGAGATGGCCCGGCTCGAGCACCGGCTCCCCGACCTCGACGACAGCACCCGCGCCGAGCTCCTCCAGACCCTGCGCCGGGTCACCGACAAGCTCGTGCACCAGCCGACGATCCGGGCCAAGGAGCTGGGCAACCGCAGTGCGGTCTCCTACGCGACCGCCCTTGCCGAGCTGTTCGCCCTCGACCCCGAGGCCGTCGACGCGATGACCCGGCCGGTGGCGCCCGGCGACGGCACCGGTCTGCGAGGCGACGAATGAGCACAACGATCCGGCTCGGCACCCGCGCGTCCGTCCTCGCCACCACCCAGTCGACCTGGGTGGCCGAGCAGATCACCGCCGCCCTCGGCCGCGAGGTCGAGCTCGTCGAGGTGACGACCGAGGGTGACCGCGACCGCGGGCCGCTGGCCCAGCTCGGTGGCACCGGCGTGTTCGTGAGCGCGCTGCGCGAGGCACTGCTCGCCGGACGCATCGACGTCGCCGTCCACTCGCTCAAGGACCTGCCCACCGGTCCGGCCGCCGGCATCGCGCTGGCCGCCGTACCCCTGCGTGAAGACCCGCGCGACGTGGTCGTCGCCCGCGACGGCCTGACCCTCGGCGAGCTGCCGGTCGGCAGCCGCCTCGGCACCGGCTCGCCGCGCCGCGCCGCGCAGCTGAACGCCCTCGGCCTCGGTTTGGAGATAGTCGACATCCGGGGCAATGTGGACACGCGGATCCGCAAGGTCCGTGAGGGGGAGTACGACGCGGTCGTGCTTGCTCGCGCGGGCCTGGCCCGGCTTGGTCGGCTCGACGACGCGACCGAGGTGCTCGACCCGCTGCAGATGCTGCCCGCTCCGGGGCAGGGTGCGCTGGCGGTCGAGGCCCGGAGCGACGACGCGCTGGCGGCCGAGCTGGCTGCCCTGGACGACGCCCGCACGCGGGCGGCGGTCACGGCGGAGCGGGCCGTGCTGGCCACGCTCGAGGGTGGCTGCGCTGCTCCGATCGGCGTCCTCGCAGAGGTCGTCGAGGGAGAAGACGGAGACGAGCTCTGGGTGAGGGCGGTAGCGCTCTCACCCGACGGGGAGCTCTCGGTGCGGATGTCCGCAACCGGAGACCCCGCCGACGCCGACGGCGTCGGGAACCGCCTCGCGGGCGACATGCTCGCCGAGGGGGCTGCACGGTTGACGGACCCACCGAAAAAGAGGCAAGACGCATGACGCGAGGCCAGTCCACCCCGCCATCCCGGCGCGGGTCCACTCCGACCTCCCGACCGGGCTCCAGCCCGGCCGCGACTCCGACCGCGCGCGCCTGGGTGGCGTTCGTCGGCGCGGGACCCGGTGACCCGGGCCTGCTGACCGTACGCGCCACCGAGCTCCTCGGCTCGGCCGACGTCGTGGTGACCGAGGAGCCCGCGCACATGGGTCTGGTCCAGACGTTGCTCGGCCTGCCCGAGGGCACCGAGGGCGGCCCCGAGTTCGTCGACGGCGGCTTCGGCGAGGACGGGCAGCCGTTGACCCACGCGGCCCGGGCCAAGGTCGTGGTCCGCCAGGCCAAGCGTGGCCTGCGCGTGGTCCGGCTGATGACCGGCGACCCCTTCGTCTACGCCTCCGGGCCCGAGGAGGCCGCCGCCCTGGCCAAGGCCGGCCTCGGCTTCGAGATCGTCCCCGGTGTCTCCTCGGTGAGCGCGGTCCCGGCCTACGCCGGCATCCCGCTGACGACCAAGGACCACCGCGAGGTCACGGTCATCACCTGCGGCGACAAGGTCGACTGGAGTCGGCACGCCGCCAGCCGCACCCTGGTGCTGCTCTCGGCCGTGGGCTCGATCGCCGAGATCGCCCGCGCCCTGATCGACGCCGGCCGCTCCGCGGACACCCCGGTGGCGATGACCCGCACCGGCACCACCACCGAGCAGCAGACCGTGACCTCGACCCTCGAGCACATCGCCGCCGACGCCCGCGCGGCGCGGATGGCGCCGCCCGCGGTGACTGTGGTCGGCGAGGTCGTGGCGATGCGCGAGGCGCTGTCGTGGTTCGAGACCAAGCCGCTGTTCGGCTGGCGGATCCTGGTGCCCCGCACCAAGGAGCAGGCCGGCTCGGTGTCGTCGCGACTGCGCGGCTACGGCGGCGTGCCCGAGGAGGTGCCGACCATCTCGGTCGAGCCGCCGCGCAACCCGCTGCAGATGGACAAGGCCGTGCGTGGCCTGGTCGAGGGTCGCTACGAGTGGATCGCCTTCACCAGCGTCAACGCGGTCAAGGCGGTTCGCGAGAAGTTCGAGGAGTACGGCCTCGACGCCCGCGCCTTCTCCGGTCTGAAGATCGCTGCCGTCGGTGACAAGACCGCCGCCGCGATCGGCGACTGGGGCCTGCGCGCTGACCTCGTGCCCAGCGGCGAGCAGTCGGCCGCCGGCCTGCTCGAGGACTGGCCCGAGTACGACGACATGCTCGACCCGATCAACCGGGTCTTCCTGCCGCGTGCCGACATCGCCACCGAGAACCTCGTCGCCGGTCTGGTCGACCTGGGCTGGGAGTGCGACGACGTCACGGCCTACCGCACCGTGCGCGCCGCGCCGCCGCCCGCGCCGACCCGCGAGGCGATCAAGGCCGGCAAGTTCGACGCCGTCGTCTTCACGTCGTCCTCGACAGTGCGCAACCTGGTCGGCATCGCCGGCAAGCCGCACCCGTCGACGATCATCGCGGTGATCGGCCCGGCCACGGCCAAGACCGCGGAGGAGCACGGCCTTCGGGTCGACGTGCTCGCGGCGCACCCGGATGTCGACGAGCTGGTCGACGCCCTGGCCGACTTCGGCGCCGCCCGTCGCGCCGCCCTGGTCGAGGCCGGCCAGCCGGTGACCAAGCCGTCCGAGCGCAAGCCGACCAGCCGCAAGAAGGTCCGCTCCCAGTGAGGCTGTGGTGACCGTCGATGGGGGTGCGCAGCCACCCGAACGAGTGCCGCGGCCGGTGAACCGGCCGCGGCGGCTCCGCACGACCAGCGGGCTGCGCGATCTGGTCTCCGAGACCACGCTGCTGCCGCAGCAGCTGGTGCTGCCGATGTTCGTCCGCGAGGGCATCGCGGAGCCACGCGAGATCGCCTCGATGCCCGGGGTCGTCCAGCACAGCCGCGACTCGCTGCTCGCCGCGGCCCACGAGGCCGCCGAGCTCGGCCTCGGCGGGGTGATGCTCTTCGGCATCCCCGAGGAGAAGGACGCGCTCGGCTCCGGCGCCATCGACCCCGCCGGCATCCTCAACCTCGCGATCAGCGACGTCGTCGGCGAGGTCGGTGACGCGCTGACGGTGATGAGTGACCTCTGCATCGACGAGTTCACCGACCATGGGCACTGCGGGGTGCTGACGCCCGACGGTCGCGTCGACAACGACCGGACCCTCGAGGTGTACGCCGAGATGGCTCTCGCCCACGCCGACGCCGGGGTCGACATGGTCGGTCCGAGCGGGATGATGGACGGTCAGGTCGCCGCGATCCGGGCCGCCCTCGACGGCGCCGGTCACCTCGACGTCGCGATCCTGGCGTACTCCGCGAAGTACGCCTCGGCATTCTTCGGGCCCTTCCGCGAGGCGGTCGACTCGTCCCTGCAGGGCGACCGGCGTGCCTACCAGCAGGACCCCGCCAACGCCCGCGAGGGCGTGCGCGAGGCGCTCCTCGACGTGGCCGAGGGTGCCGACCTGGTGATGGTGAAGCCGGCGCTGGGCTACCTCGACGTCGTACGACGGGTGCGCGACGCCGTGGACGTGCCGGTCGCGGCCTACAACGTGTCCGGCGAGTACTCCATGCTCGAGGCCGCCGCCGCCCACGGCTGGATCGAACGCGAACGGGCGATCATCGAGGTGCTCACCTCGATCCGCCGGGCCGGTGCCGACGTGGTGCTGACCTACTGGGCCGCCGAGGCCGCCCGGCTGCTCGCCCGCCGACCCTGACGGCCGGCGACCCTCAGTGGGTCAGGTCGTAGACGCACTGGTCGAAGGCGTCGTTGGGATCGAGCGGGTTGTCGACCAGGCCCTGGGCCAGGCACTGCGCGACCGCCTCCACCTGGGTCAGGATCGTGGGGGTGGCGGTCGGCAGGGTGACCGTCGGCAGAGTGAGGGTCGGCAGGGTGACCGGGATCTTGGTCGGGACGCTGGTCGGGTTGGCCGTCGGCGCGCTGGTCGGCCCAACCGTCGGCCCGGCGGTCGGCCCCGTGGTCGCTGTGGGGCCAGACGTCGGCGTCGTGGTGTTGTGCGTCGGGCCACCGGTCGGCGTGTGGTGCCCCTGATGTGTGGTGTGGTGCGTCAGGTGCGGGCTGCCCGGCCCGGTGTCCGGCGGGGCGCCGAACGAGAAGCTCGTGGTGGTCGTGCCGTTGGGCACCGACATGAAATCGCCGCTCTGGTAGGCGTGCATGATCGCCAGCACCAGGTCGACGTACTGCCGGCTGTGGTTGTAGCGGAAGACCGCGGACCGGTCGCCGGTCTCGGTCGACAGGTCGTCGGAGCCCGAGCAGAGGTAGACCGCCGACGCGAGCGACGCGTCGTAGATGTCCTGCGGGTTGCGCTGCCCGTCGTTGTCGGCGTCGACCCCGACGATCGACCAGGTCGACGGGATGAACTGCATCGGGCCCACCGCGCGGTCGTACCGCGTGTCGTTGTCGTACTGGCCGGCGTCGGTGTCACGGATCAGCGTGGTGCCGTGGGTGCCGTCGAGGGCCAGGCCGTAGATGCCAGGGGTGGCCACGCCCTTGTTGGTCAGGCGGTTGCCCCCGGCGCGGCCGTGGTCGGACTCCACCCGGCCGATCGCGGCGACCAGCTCCCACGGGAGGTGGCAGCTGGGGTCGGCGGCGTTGATCACCGTCTGGGCGCGCTGGTAGGCGGCCAGGGCGACCGCGGGGATGCCACTGGCCGACGCGGTGGAGACGAGCTGGGCGGCGTTGCCGTGGACGCCGCGCGTCAGGGTGCCGGGCGTGGTGAGGCTGGCCGGGCCCTTGACCGCCTGGCTGGGCACCTGGCTGCCGTCGGGGAGCGTGCCCGTGCCGTCGGCCGGGGCGCTGGTGCCGGCGTTGGCCAGGCTCGCGGTCCAGGCGATCGAGAGCACGGC
>JAWWPM010000552.1:0-9828 GCA_033854915.1 Nocardioidaceae bacterium | reverse complement strand
TATGGCGCGTCCTCAGGCACACGACCCGGAAGGCTTCACACTCCGTCGAGGACGATGTCCTTCAGCTCAGCCAGAGTCCGGATGCGATGGCGGGCCGCTGCGAAGTCCTGGGTCTTGGTGAAGTCGTTGTGGACGATGGCACAGTCGATGCCGGCCGCCACGGCTGAGCTGAGCCCTCTGGCTGAGTCTTCCACGACCAGGGTCTCGTCTGTGGTGGCTCCGAAGCGTTGAAGGCCGGCCAGGAAGGGCTCCGGGTCCGGCTTGCTGAGTGTGTAGTCCTCGCGAGTGAGGACGAACTCCATGAACCCGCTGATCGACCGATTGTCGTGGATGACCTCGAAGTCCTCACGTCGGGCCGTTGTCACGATGGCCATGCGGAGGTACGGCGCGAGCTCCGCGAGGGCTTCGACGACACCTTCGATCTCGATGGGCTCGGTTCGCAGGTACTCCTGGTAGTACCTGTCTCGCACCTCACGCTGCCGGTTGATGGTCTCCTCGTCGAAGCCGGCCGCCCGGGCCTGGCGCCAGGTGGCCGACCCCTGACTCATGTCCCGGAGATAGCGACTCCTGTCCAGAGTCACCCCGAGGTCCGCGAGGGCGCGCTCGCCGGCCCTGAAGTACCAGAGCTCGGTGTCCACGAGGACACCGTCATGATCGAAGAGGAGATACTTCTTCACGTTCCTGATCCTCGGAGCTGCCACTGGTCTGCCTCGACCGTCCAGCCAGGCGCGACCACGGTCATGCCGAGCGTGTCACACGATCTCCCACGGCAGAACCGCTGGCCCCTGGCTTCCGGGGTCCTGCAAGATGCAGGCCATGAGCGCGAGCCCGGGACCCGATGATGTGCCCGTCCCGAGCCCGGTTGTCGGCCGGTTCACGACCGAGATGCTCGAGTACGACGGGGGCCGGCAGGTCACCGTGTATCTCCCGCCCGACCCGCCCGAGGCCGTCGTGTTCGCGGGTGACGGTCAAGGGATCTCGCAGTGGGGCGCAGTTCTGGAGGCCGCCGGCCTGGTGCCGACGATGCTGGTCGGGGTCCACTCACTGCCCGACGAGACGTTGCGGCTCCAGGAGTACTCGCCAGGTTTCGATCCAGCCAGGTTCGCGGCACATGAGAGGTTCTTCGTCGACGACGTACCCAGGTGGACGGAGGCACGGTTCGGTGTGGCACTGCCGCCCGAGCGCACCGCGGTGCTGGGTGTCTCGGCGGGCGGCGAGCTCGCGCTGGCGATGGGGATGCGACATCCGCAGGTCTTCGGCGCCGTCCTCTGTGCCTCGCCGGGCGCCGGCTACCGGCCGCCCGCACAGATGCCCGCTGCGCTTTCACGTGTCTACCTGGTCGCCGGAACCCTCGAACCGTTCTTCCTCGAGAACGCGAGCCGTTGGGCCGCGGCGCTGCGCGGCGCGGGCGCGGAGGTCGTCATGCACCAACGCGTCGGGTCGCACGGCGACGCATTCTGGCGACAAGAGTTCCCGCGAATGGTGGCGTGGGCGTTCGGTTGACGACGAGCCCATGGAGATCGGACGCATGGACGCCTACCTTCATGCGGTGACCACCGTGGCGCCCGTTCTGCGCGAACGACTGGGCCGGCAGCTCGATCACGCGGAGGCAGACATCCTGGCCTCCGTGCTCGCCGACCTCGCGGACGCGGTGCACACCATCCTGGGCGACACCCTGGCAGGGGTGTACCTGAAGGGTTCCTTCGCGCTCGGTTCGGGTGACCTCCACTCCGATGTGGACTTCCTCGTCGCCACCCACCATCGGCTGGACGCCGCGCAGGAGGCAGGCGTCCGCGAGCTCCACCGGGCGTTGCCCGATCGGGTGGACCATTGGGCCCGGGTGCTGGAGGGGTCCTACGCCAGCCTCGACGACCTTCGACGGCGTGCGGACCCGCGCACCCCTTGGCTCTACGTCGACAACGGCAGCCGGGACATGGAGTGGTCCACGCACGACAACACCGAGGTCTTCCGCTGGGTGCTGCACCACCGGGCGCTCACCGTTCAGGGGCTCCCCGCGGCGACGCTCATCGAGGACGTGCCGCCACTGGTCCTACGGCGCTCGGCTGCGGACCTGGCGATCACGCGGATGAAGGACATCGCTGCGGACCCGGACTACCTGCGCAACGGGTGGGGCCAACCGCACGAGGTGCTCACCCGCTGTCGGTTGCTGTTCACGGCCACGACGGCCGAGGTGGTCGGGAAGCAAGCAGCGGCACTCTGGTGCAAGGGCGTCGTACCCGAGGAATGGCACGACCTCATCGACGGCGCCATCGCCGACCGACCCAACCCGACGCAACGGGTCAATCAACTGGCTGACCCCGTGCTGGCGCCACGCACGTGGGAGTTCGTCGAGTTCATGGCTCCGCTCATCGCTCGGGCGGCCCTCGACGGCTGATCCGATCGGGCGTCAGCCGCCGTACGACGTGCGAAGGCGGCCCCGCGGGTGCGGGGCCGCCTTCGTCGGTGAGTCGGCCGGTCAGGCCTGCTCGGAGACCGTGGGCAGAACTGGCGAGGTGACCGAGAAGCCCTTGAAGGTCATCCAGATGCCGACCGAGAACTCCCAGGCGGCGATCGGGAGGGTCAGGAAGAACGAGGTCGTGGAGACCTGCTCGGTGCCGCCGAAGAAGACGGCGATGAAGGCGGCGAAGAGCAAGGGGGCGCCGATCAGGCCCACGGTCGGGATGATGCGGGGCACCAACCGCGAGCGGTAGAGCAGGGTGCCGAGCAGCACGGCGTTGAAGGCGGGCATCAGGCCGGGGCCGACCAGGAAGGTCCAGTTGCGGACGTCGACCAGGGCGGTGGCGATCGGCGTGAAGGAGGCGGCGTCGCCGGTGCCGGCGTAGTCCTGGCGCAGGGTGACGACCGCGAGGAGGCTGACCACGCCGATCAGGACCACGGCGGCCTCGACCATCCGGGAGGTGACGAAACCCAGGGCCATCGAGCCGTTCTGCCGCTTCACCACGGGATAGAGCGCGACCGCGCTGCCCACGGCGGTGAGCGCGTTGACCGCGTCGAGCAGGCAGCCCCACAGCACCCGGGTGTCGTGGCCGGCGCCCGTGACGTAGTGAGCGTCGTTGAGCACCGGCCCGATCAGGATCAGCGCGGGGATCGACGACACGAAGGTGAGGAGGTAGAAGATGCCCGCTGCCCTGGCGTGATTGCGCATCGGGTCGACGTGGGCGCCGGTGGCGTGGGCCGTGGTGGCGGTGGGTGAAGCGGGTGCGGTGATGGTCATGTCAGGCTCCTGTGGTGGTGGTGTCGGGTGTGTTGGCGGGGCGCGTCGCACCATCGGGCTCGACCTGGCAGACCGAGACCAGGGACAGACCGATGTCGCGCAGCTGGTGCAGCAGCCCGTGCAGGGCTGCCTGGTCCACGACGGGACCCGTGAGCAGGGTGCAGCCGTCTGCGGTGGTGAGGGTCATCCCGTCGAACCGGGCGGACCACCGGGAGTCGAGGCGCCCCTGGAGGCGGATCTCGTACCAGGTGGCGCCCTTCGGGCGGCTGGTGGATGACGTGCTCATGTCCGCAAGGTAGGAGCCGAGGTGGTGAGTGCGCCTCACATCATGTGGTGATCTTCGCTCAGCGCGAGGAACGACCTAACAGGTGCAGCTCACCGGCCCTCGTGACCGCGGCACGCCTGCTGTTCACACCGAGCTTGGCGTAGATGCTCTTGGTGTGGGTGCGCACCGTGTTCAGCGAGACGACGAGCTCGCGGGCGATCGACGGGCCGTCGAGGTCGCTGGCGAGCCCGGGCGCCGCGGCGTCCAGAGCCGTGACGACGTAGGTCCAGAACGAGCCGGGCTCCCGCTCGCTCTCCTCCAGCGACACCCACGCCACCGGGCGGTCCGCCGACTCGGTCGCCAGCCACGCGGACAGCAGCGCGGTCTTGCCGAAGCCCGGCGGCGCCGAGATCAGGGTTAGCCGTGGTCGCGACTCCCGGCTCAGTCGCTGGCTCAACCGTGGCCGGGACACCAGGCCGCGGCGCACCTGCGGGACGTAGAGCTAGGTCCGGAGCAACGGGCTCGGCAACGCCCGCCCCCTTCGCTCGCCTCCGCGGGCGTCGTTCCCGACCCTAGGGCCCGTCAGGGTCCGCGGCTCGTCGCCGACGGCGGGCAGGCGGCGCAGACGCGTAGCCTGCGGCCATGGCCACCTTCACGCTCACCTGCATCGGCGACGACCGGCCGGGCCTGGTGTCGACGCTCGCCGCCACGATCCAGGCACACGAGGCGAGCTGGGAGCGCAGCCAGATGGCGCGGCTGGCCGGCAAGTTCGCCGGGATCCTCCTGGTGGTCGTCGGCGAGGAGCACGCCGAGGCGCTGGCCACCGACCTGGCGGCCCTGGCCGAGACCGGTCTCCAGGTGACGCTCGTGCAGACCGACGCCCCGGTCGAGCACGAGGCGCTGGAGCTGAGTCTCGAGCTGCTCGGGGCCGACCACCCGGGAATCGTCGCCGAGATCTCCGCCGCGCTGGCCCAGCGCGGCATCGGTATCGAGGAGCTCACCACCGACGTCCGGGAGGCCCCCATGGCCGGGGGGATGCTGTTCGAGGCACGGGCGGTGCTCGTGGCGCCGCCGGAGACCAGCACCGACGAGCTCCGCTCGATGCTCGAGTCTCTGGCCGACGAGCTGATGGTCGAGATCAGGCTCTCGGACGCGGCAGAGCCACGCTGAGGCTGGGACGCACCGTCAGCACTGTCGCCCCTCCGGGAGAAAACCGGTGTCGGCCGACCCCCTGCCGGGCCTACCGTCGTACGTCGTGGACATCCGCGCACTCGACGACAAGGCCCTGGCCGACGACGCGGTGATGCGCGACTACTACGACCTGACTCGGCGCGCCCAGCTCCACGGCCGGCCGGACGCGCCCTTCTGGGACTTCGAGGAGCTCCTGGGTGCCTACCGCTCCCCCGACACCGGTGAGCGGCTGGACCTCTACGCGGCGTACGACGGCGGCCGGATGGTCGGCAACGCGGTGATGTGGTCCTTCCTCCTCGACAACCTCGACAAGGCCGCGGGTTTCGTCAACGTCGACCTCCCCGACCGGCGCCGTGGCATCGGACGGGCGCTGTCCGAGACGCTCGAGCAGCGGGCCAAGGAGGATGCCCGGTCGCTGCTGATGACCGACACGATCCTGCCGTTCGACGACCGCGACGGCCACGCCCACCGACTGTTCGCAGAGGCGTGCGGCTTCGAGCTCTCCGACTACGAGGTGGTCCGTCACCTCCCGCTGCCGGTTGCCGACGAGCAGATCCAGGCGTGGGTCGACGAGGCTGCACCCCACCATCCGGGCTACCGGATCGAGACGTTCGTCGGCGCGGTGCCCGACGACCTCGTCGAGTCCCTGTGCGTGCTGCTCGCCCAGCTCGCAGTGGACGCTCCCACTGGCCTCGTCGACTTCGAGGAGGAGGTGGTGACGCCGGAGCGGTACGCCGAGATCGTGGCGACCACGTCAGCCATGGGCCGCGCCCGCTACGAGACCGTCGCTCTCACCCCCGACCGGGAGGTCGTGGCGCAGTCCACCCTCGCCGTGCCACTGGGCGCGAACACCAAGGTCTACCAGTGGGGCACGTTCGTCCACCGCGAGCACCGCGGCCACCGGCTCGGCCTGGCCACGAAGGCGATCAACCTCCGTGCCGTCCAGGCCGCACGCGACGACCTGACGCTGGTCACCACCCAGAACGGCGAGACCAACGACTACATGGTCTCGATCAACGAGCGGATGGGCTTCCGGCCGATCGAGGTGTCGGCGGAGTTCGTCAAGCGTCTCTGAGCGGCGAGACCGCAGAAAACGCGGAGCAATTGTCGCCAAAGTCGGCTCTTTCCCCCATTTGTTCCGCGTTTTCTCGTCGGCAAGGGCAGTTGGTCAGCGAGCCTCGGCCTTGCGCAGCACCGACTGGAACTGCTTGCCGAGTGCCCGCGCCCCGGCGATCGGGATCAGGGCGCCGACGACCCGGCCCTTGAACGAGTTCGGGACGCGGGTCAGGGTGACCTGTACGTCGGTGCCCCCGCCGGCCGCAGTGAGCGCGTAGCGCCAGCCGCTGCCCGGGCCCCACAGGTTGGAGTCCAGGGTGTCGATCGAGACCGTGCCGGCGGTGGCGTCCCACGAGTAGCGCTCCCGCTCCCAGCCCATCGAGTTCCCCTCGGTGACCTCGGCCCAGTCCGCACCCTGGTCGTGGACCTCGAAGTGCGCATCGTCGACGTTCGGCCAGCGCTCGGCCCGCCCGGGCCCGAAGTCGGTGAACAGGGTCATCACCTCGCTGGGCGACAGGGTCGTGTGAACCGTGAAGTGGGTGCTCGGCATCGGGTGTCCTCTGGTCCGGGGCGGCGGCGACGTGTCCGTCGTACAGGCACATCATCCGCCCCAGCGCTGCCGGCGTTGCAAGGAGATCAGCTCGCGTAGTCGCGCAGGGCGTCGATGGCGCGGTCCAGGAAGGCGCTCTCACCGAAGGTGTTGAGCTTCCAGAACACAGCCTGGCTGCCGCCCGCGGTGATCGCGGAGACCGACATCTCATCCCCGACGGACAGGACACTGACGCACAGGCTCACCCGGTTGCCGCCGACCGCGCTGTAGCGCTCGTACACCCGGACGACCATGCGGGCGTCACCGACCCGGTGATCCCCCTGGTCCTCCAGCTTCGCGGAGATGCTGCCGGCTGGGATCGCCCGGTCGAGGTGGGCGATCAGGGCATCGACGTCGCCGCGGAGCTGCTGTTCGTAGTGCGCCATGGGCGCCACAGTAGGTCCCGCCCTCCCGAGCGAGGGCCACGTCGAGGAGTTCTAGTCCGTGCTCTCGGTGACCCCGCTCGCGTCCTGGGTCGGCCATCCCGGTGTCGGGTCGCACATGTCACCGACGCCGTCATGGTCGTAGTCCTCCTGGCCCGGGTTGTTCGCCTTCGGACAGTTGTCGTCGATGGCCGGCGTCTCGTCACCGTCGTCGCTGACCGCCAGGTGCGCGGTCGCCGTGGCTGACCGACCCGCGGCATCGGTGACTGTCAGGACGACCATTCCGCTGTAGGGCTGGGTGAAGCGGCGGGTGACCTCGGGCGTGCGCGTGGCCGAGTCCACGACGCCGTCGTCGTCGAAGTCCCAGTGGTAGGTCATCGCGCTGCCCACCGGGGAGTACGACCCCGACCCGTCGAACGTGGTGCTGCCTCCGACGCGGATCACGTAGCCATCGTTGATCCAGGCGTACGGCGCCCGCGGATCGTCGGACCGCATCGCCGGGCCCACGGTCATCGTGGAGACGTGGAGGGTCCCTGGCCGCCCGCGCTGCTGGCTCATCCCTCCCGGCAGGGGGGCGGTCCCGCTCACTCCCGCGGGATCGCTCCCGGCCTGTGCCTGCTGCTGCCCGCAGCCGGCCAGCAGCAGAGCCGCGACGCCGTACCCCAGCCTGCGTCTCATCTCCCCGAGCCTTTCCGCTGCCGGACCGAACCGGACCCGTCCCGCCGATCCGGGTCCCGAGTCCAGTGTGAGCAACCGACGCGCCCTCGACCTGCGTTTCCCCGGATTCACCTACCGGGTGGCTGGGTCTCAGGTCGCGGGCGGCACCACGCAGAACTCGTGGCCGTCAGGGTCGGCCAGCACCACCCAGTCGACGTCGCCCTGGCCGATGTCGACCCGGGTCGCCCCGAGGGAGACCAGCCGGTCGACCTCCGCCCGCAGGTCACCGCCGGGCGGTGCGGCGAGGTCGAAGTGCAACCGGTACTTCCCGGTCTTGGGCATCTGCGGCGGACCGCCCCACGTGATCTTGGGACCGCCGTACGGCGCCCGGATCGCGGTCTCCTGGTCCTGGTCCCAGACCAGCGGCCAACCCAGCGCCTCGCTCCAGAAGTAGCCACACGCCTGCGACCCGTCGCTCGAGACCGCCCCGATGAAGCCGCAGTCGGCCAGGAAGTTGTTGCCCGCCTCGATGACGCACAGCTCGTTGCCCTCGGGGTCGGCGAGCACCACGTGGGCGTCCTCGGGGGACTGGCCGATGTCGATGTGCCGGGCACCCAGCCCGAGCGCGCGCTCCACGGTCTCCTGCTGGGCTTCGAAGGAGGTGCTCGTCAGGTCGAAGTGCATCTGGTTCTGCCCGACCTTCTGCGCGTCGCTGGGTACGAAGCGGAGCCGGAAGCCCGTGTCATCTGCGGGCAGCAGCGTGACTCCACCCTGCCGGTCGTCGACCGGCTCCCAGCCGAGCATCGCGGACCAGAAGCGCGCGAGGGCGGGCGGATCGTTGGCATCGAAGCAGAGTGCGGCGAGGTGGGCAGTCATCAGGTCGGCAACGCTAGGTGTCCCGGACCTCGACCGGCAACGCAATTGCCGACTCCTGATTGAACAGTCATTCAATCAGTGGCAAGGTGTCTCCATGTCGCTCGACTTCACCGCCATCAATCCCGCCGCCGCCCGGGCCGGGGCCGCCTCCCCCGCGCCCGCCGGCGAGCTCCCCGGTCGCGCGCAGTACGTCGTGGTGGGCGGCGGGGTGATCGGCACCTCGATCGCCTACCACCTCGCCCTCCTCGGTGCGACCGACGTGGTGCTGCTCGAGCGCAAGCAGCTCACCTCGGGCACCACCTGGCACGCGGCCGGGGAGGTGGTCTCTGGCGGCACCACGGAGGACGCGCTCTGGATGGCGCGCTACTCGGCCGAGCTCTACGCGCGCCTGGAGGAGGAGACCGGTCTCTCCACGGGCTTCCGTCGCTGCGGCTACCTCCAGCTGGCCACCACGGCGCGCTCCGACGAGGGCTTCCGCCGCGAGACGGCGTACATGCGCTCGGTCGGGATGACCAAGGAGGTGCTCTCCGCGCGCGAGGTGGCCGACCTCGTGCCGCTGATCCGCACCGACGACGTGATCCACGGCTTCTGGACCCCCGACGAGGGCCGGGCCAACCCGGTGGACGTGACGATGTCTCTGGCGCGGGGCGCCCGGCAGCGCGGGGTGCGGATCTTCGAGGACACCGAGGTCACCGACTTCGTCCTCGACGGTGGCCGGGTGATCGGTGTCCGCACCGAGCGCGGCGACCTGGAGTGCGAGAAGGTCGTGCTCGCGGCCGGGCTCTGGGGCCGCGAGCTGGCGGCGAAGGCCGGGGTCACCGTGCCGCTCCAGGCCGCCGAGCACTACTACCTCCTCACCGAGCCGATCGCCGGCGTGACGCCCGAGTCGGTGCCGGTGGTCGAGGAGGGCGAGGCCTACGGCTACTACCGCGAGGAGGGCGGCGGGCTCCTGGTCGGGATGTTCGAGCCGGTGGCCAAGGCGTGGGCCCTGGACGGCACGCCGAAGGACAGCGCCTTCGCCGTGCTGCCGCCCGACTGGGATCGGCTGGCACCCTTTCTCGAGGTCGCGATGCGGCGCTTCCCGGTGCTCGAGGACACGGGGATCCGCACGCTCTTCTGCGGCCCCGAGAGCTTCACCGACGATCTCTCGCCGATGCTCGGGGAGTCCCCCGAGGTCGACAACCTCTACCTCGCCTGTGGCCTCAACTCGGTCGGCATCCTCTCCGGCGGCGGGCTGGGCCACGTGATGGCGCAGTGGCTGATCGAGGAGCATCCGCCGATCGACGTCACCGCGGTCGGCGTGGACCGGGCGCACGAGTTCCAGGCGACCCGGCTCTTCCGCCGGGAGCGCACCGTGGAGCGGCTCGGGTTCCTGCTCAACGACCTCGCGTGGCCGAACGCCCAGCCCCGGCTGGGTCGCGACGTACGGCGCTCGCCGTACCACCCGCAGCACGTCGCCGACGGCGCGCACTTCGTCGCCACCAGCGGCTGGGAGTATCCCGACTACTTCGCGGGCCAGGGCATCACCCCGACGGTCGAGTGGGGCTTCGCGCGCGGCGAGGCCTTCGAGCGCACC
>JAWWPM010000551.1:0-2844 GCA_033854915.1 Nocardioidaceae bacterium | reverse complement strand
AAGGCCGACTCGAGGTCGTGCCGGGAGTAGGCCCGGAACGCGATGTGGGTCTCGGTCGAGGTCACCCCGGGGACCTTGTTGAGGCGGTCAGCGACCACGGCCGCGACGTCGTCGTGGTTGCGAACACGCACCAGGGCGATCAGGTCGATCTGGCCGGTCACGGAGTAGACCTCGCTCACGCCATCGAGGTCGGCGATCGCCTCGGCGACCTCGGGGATCGAGGCGACGTCGGCCTTCACGAACACGATGGCGGTGATCATGGCCAGACTCTAGCGAGCCGGCCGGGCGACCGGGGACAGCCCGCGGCGGTCGTCGAAGGGCACCAGGTCGAGCCGCGACTGGTTGACGGCGTCGTGCAGCGCGAGGTGACGGGTCGCGCCGCCGACCGGGCAGGTCCACTCGCCGTCGACGTCGACCAGCCGGACCCCCGGCGCCTCGAGCCAGCGCAGCACCCGCTCGGTCTCCTCGGCGGTCGCGGCCGGGACCGGGCCGGGGCCGCCGTGGACCGTCTCGCCGCTGGCGACCAGCCCGGCGACGTAGGAGTGGGCGTCCGCGCCCGCTGGGATGACACCGGCGGCGGCGAGCCGCCCGAAGCGGACCACGTGGACCGCCCAGCGGCGGTCGTCCTCGCGCCGGGCCGCGACCAGGTGGGCGATGCCGGTCAGCGCCGAGAGCCGCTGCGTGCGCGCGGCGGCCCGGACGAACGCCGCCAGCCGGTCGCGGTGCACGCTCGCCTCCTCGTAGCGCTCGTCGGCGGCCAGCACGGCCATCCGGCGGGTGATCAGGTCGACCACGTCGTCGGGACGGCGCAGGAGGTTGTCGCGCAGCTGCCGCACCACCGCGGCGTAGGTCGTCAGGTCGACGCTCCCGTCGCAGGGGGACAGGCACCGGCCCATCTCGGCCAGCACGCACGGCGAGCCGGCCGGCTGCCGGGCGAGGTGCTGGGAGCACTGCCGCAGGGGGAAGGTGTCGTGCAGCGCCGCCAGGGACTTCTCGGCCGTGCGCTTGCTGGAGAAGGGGCCGAGGTAGTCGGCGTCGTCGTCGAGCACCCGACGGACCAGCGAGAGCCGGGGCCACGCCTCGCGGGTGAGCTTGAGGTAGTGGACCTTCTCGGGGAACCGCGAGCGCCGGTTGTACTTCGGCTTGTGCTCCGCGATGAGGCGGAGCTCGCGCACCTCCGCCTCGAGCGCCGTCGCGCACTCGATGCCGGTCACCGACTCGGCGAGCCCCACCATCTCGCCCATGCGAGAGCGGGTCTCGGACGCGGTGAAGTAGGAACGCACGCGGGTGCGGAGGTCGCGCGAGGTGCCGATGTAGAGGACGCGGTCGCGGTCGTCGCGGAAGAGGTAGACGCCGGGCGCGTGGGGGAGCCCCTCTGCCAGGTGGCGCTTGCGGCGCTGGGCCGTGCTCACCTTGGCGCTGAAGGTCTGGAGCTCTTCGAGGGTGTGCACCCCGAGCCCGCCGAGACGCTCCATCAGCCCGTGCAGCACGTCGACGGTGGCCCGGGCATCGGAGAGCGCCCGGTGGTCGGGTGTGGTCGAGGAGCGGAAGACCTTGGCCAGCGACGAGAGCTTGCAGTTGGGTGCGTCGTCGCGGGTGATCACGCGTCGCGCGATCTTGGCGGTGTCGAGGACCTCGAACCTCGGCCAGGGCACGCCCTGCCGCGCGGCGAACCAGGACAGGAAACCGATGTCGAACGGCGCGTTGTGGGCGACCAGCACGGAGCCGGCCGCGAACTCGAGGAACGCCGGCAGCACCGACTCGATCGGCGGCGCGTCGCTGACCATGGAGTTGGTGATGCCGGTCAGCACGGCGATGAACGGAGGGATCTGGGTGTGCGGGTTGACCAGCGTCTGGAACTCCCCGAGCACCTCGCCTCCGCGGACCTTGACCGCGCCGATCTCGGTGATCATGGACCCGCCCTGCGCCGAGCCGCCGGTCGTCTCGAGGTCGACCACACAGAAGGTCAGGTCGCGCAGCGGACGGCCCAGCTCGTCGAAGCTGCGCTGTGCCTCCCACCGCCGCCGGCTGCTCGCCGCCGCAGCCGCGTGCCCCGGTGCGGGTGCGGGCACGGCCGGCGCGGCCGGCGGAGGGGCGGTGGTGGTCACGCCTTCGACGCTAGGACCGGGCACCGACAACCCCGGCCGACACGCCGTACGAGTGCGCGAGCGCACCCGAGTGTCGGTGGTCCCTGTGATCGTGCCATGCATGACGACGCGAATCGACTGCGACACCTGCCTCGTGCGACCCGTGGCCTGCCACGACTGCGTGGTGACGGTGCTGCTGGGTCCACCTCCCGAGCTGACGCTGGGCGACGACGAGGCCCACGCCCTCGACGTGCTGGCCGCCGGTGGCCTCGTGCCCCCGCTGCGGATGGTGACCGCGGTGCCGAGCCCGGTCATCGAGTCGGCCTGAACCGGCCGTGGCTCCCGTGCTCGATGGGGTTGGTGTGACCTCTGTGACACCCCCCTACCCCGATTCGGCGACAGGTCACGAAAATGTCACGACAAGCTGGTTGAAAGTTTGGTGGTCCCGCCGGGCTGTGGTTAGGGTGACCGCCAGACGTGCGTACCCGTGGGCCAGTCCGGGCCCATGCGTACGTCGCGCCGAGTCTGAGGAGTGACCGCTCGGGGTCACGACGAAGAGCCGGGGAACCAACCCTCTGGGGTGAATCGCCATCAAGGCGGAGAGCACGCAAGTGCCCGACGTGGAGGTGGTGTAGGGCAGGTCGTGCCCGAATCCGTCAGCTCACCTGGTAGGCGTACGACACAGCAAGGGAGACCTTCCGCGCGTGCTCAACGGCCGGAAAAGCCTCGTCACACTCATCGCCGCCGCGGCCATCAC
>JAWWPM010000550.1:0-17866 GCA_033854915.1 Nocardioidaceae bacterium | reverse complement strand
ACGTCGTACCACTCGGCCTCGGTGAGGTAGCCGATCCCCGACCCGTCACCCTCCCCCGTCTTGCCGAAGGCGGTGGCGATCTTGGCGCGCAGCTTGTTGTCGCCGATGCCGACACCGCAGTGGAGGTCGGTCGCGGCCAGCACGGCGTCGCGGATGTGCTGGGCGAACTCCCGAGGGTCGTCGAGGTCCCCGTGACCCTCACCCGGCCCGAGGAACGCCTCGTCCCAGCCGAGCACCTCGACCACGACCGGTACGCCGCCCCACGACAGGGAGCGCAGGGTCGCCATCACCCGCCCGGACGCCTCGTCGTACGCCTCCCGGTCGACCGGCAGGAAGACCGCGTCGGGGATCTTCCTCGCGGCCGTGCGCAGCGGCATCCCGGAGCCCACGCCGAACTCACGAGCGGCGTAGGACGCGGTCGCGACCACGCCCCGCTCGGTCGGATCACCCCGGCCGCCGACCACTACCGGCAGCCCGACCAGCTCGGGCCGGCGCAGCATCTCCACGGCCGCGATGAACTGGTCGAGATCGACGTGGAGCACCCACGCCCGCTCGGGGGTGGCGGCCATCAGTCGCGCCTCACCGGGGGCAGCGCGTCGGTGGCCTCGAGGGCGTCCATGCCGGTGAGCAGCAGCAGGTCGGCGACCACCGAGCGCACCTGCGCCAGGATCACCTCGGACGACAGGTCGTCGGTCCGCTCCACCCCTGCGCTGGCGAAGCCGATCCGGAGCAGGGCCGGTCGGGCCTCGATGGCCATCCGGTCGGCGTCGAGCTCGGTCGCGACCACCTCCACCGCGGCCGCGAGATCGGCGGTCAGCATCGCGTAGGAGTGCGGGATCGGGTCGCGGAGGTAGGCCGCGACCGCGGTACGACGGACCAGCACGCGGGTGCTGCGCAGCGCCCGGTCCAGCGGCTCGACCAGCTCGGCCATCTTGCGCAGGCCCGGTCCGTGCCGGACCCGGAACGGCGACGACGCCACCACGTCGAGGCCCTCGTCCGCGGCGTCCTGGAGCTCACGGATCAGGTGGTCGGTGGCGCGGGCCTCGGCGAGCAGCTTCATGGCCGGCTCGACGTCGCCTTCGAGCATCACCTCGCTGGCGGCCTGCAGCAGGTCGCGGGTCTTGCGCAGCACCTGCGCCGCCTGCTCGCGCGGTCGTCGTAGCGGCGCCGCAGGCACGACGGTCGCGGCGACCAGAGCGACGCCGCCGCCGACCAGCGCGTCGGTCCACCGGGTGAGCGCGGCGCCCGGGTCGGGCAGCAACGTGGTGACCACGATCGACTGCACGGCCGCCTGGATCACGAAGATCTGCCCGCTGTCGAGCAGGATCGCGATCGTCATCGCCAGTCCGACGACCAGCGCCACCTGCCACGCGCCGGTGTGGATGACCCGCACCATCTGGTCGCCGCCGAAGACCCCGAGCGCCACCCCGACGGTCACCTCGCCGACCCGACGCAGCCGCTGGCCGTACGACGTACCCAGCGACACCACCGCCGCGATCGGCGCGAAGAACGGCGTCGGGTGCCCCACCACGTGCTGGGCGAACCACCAGGCGACACCTGCTGCGAGGGCGCACTGGGCGATCGCCCACCGCTTGGCCCGCCAGCGGTCCAGCCGGATGGACAGCGAGGCGCGCACCGTCGCGCGGCTCCTGCCC
This sequence comes from Nocardioidaceae bacterium, assembly GCA_033854915.1. Lineage (GTDB taxonomy): Bacteria > Actinomycetota > Actinomycetes > Propionibacteriales > Nocardioidaceae > Nocardioides. The sequence goes on along the minus strand of JAWWPM010000550.1, from coordinate 16,211 downwards.
AGCGCGGCCTCGAACGGGTGGGCCACCATGAGCCGATCCTGCCACCAGCCCTTGTCGGTGCTTGACGCACCGGCAAGGATCGACGCATGGTGCACCCCCTCGACCCGACCGCGGCCGGATTCCTGATGGCGGAGAACCGCCGGATGCCGATGCACGTCGGGGGGCTGCAGCTGTTCTCCAAGCCGGAGGGGGCCGGTCGCAACTTCGTGCGCGACCTCTACACCCAGCTGATCGAGAGCGAGGACATCGCGCCCCTGTTCCTCAAGCATCCCTACCGCTCGGTGAGGACCGCCGGCCAGTGGGTGTGGGTCGACGACGACGACTTCGACATCGAGTACCACGTCCGCCACAGCGCGCTGCCGAAGCCGGGACGGGTCCGCGAGCTGCTCGAGCTCTGCTCGCGGCTGCACTCCCACCGGCTCGCGACCGAGCGGCCGCTGTGGGAGTGGCACCTGATCGAGGGACTGCGCGACGGGCGCGTGGCGATGTACTGCAAGCTGCACCACTCGCTGGTCGACGGCATCGCCGCGATGCGACTGCTCCAGAGCATCCTCAGCAGCGACCCCGACCGGATGGGCATGCCGGCCCCGTGGGAGAACCGCCCGAGCAAGGCACGGGAGAAGACCGAGACCGACCTGTCCGACATCCCGCAGCAGGCGATGCAGTCGGCGCTGGCGATGGCGTCGGAGGCGGCCGGCCTGCCCGGCGCCCTGATCAAGACCCTGAACCGCTCGGTCCGCAACGAGACCTCGGCCCTGGCGCTCTACGCCCCCCGCACCATCCTCAACCAGCCGATCACCGCCGCCCGCCGCTTCGCCGCCCAGGACTGGCCGCTCGAACGGCTCCGCCTGATCGGGAAGGCCACCGGCACGACGATGAACGACGTGGTGCTGGCGATGTGCAGCGGTGCGATGCGCACCTACCTGCTCGAGCTCGATGCCCTGCCCGAGGCCACGCTGGTCTCGATGGTCCCGGTGGGGCTCAAGGCCAAGGAGTCACACACCGCCTCGGCCTCCGGCGGCAACGCCGTCGGTGCGGTGATGGTGAAGCTCGGCACCGACCTGGCCGACCCCGCAGACCGCCTCCAGGCCGTGCACCACTCGATGGCCAGCGGCAAGCGGGCGCTGGCTCAGATGACGCCGGTACAGATCCTGGCGATGAGCGCGCTCGGCCAGGCCCCGGCGATCCTCGGCCCGATGCTGAAGATGAGCGGACTGGTCAAGCCGCCGTACAACCTGATCATCAGCAACGTCCCCGGCCCCCGCACCACGCAGTACTTCAACGGCATGCGGCTCGAGGGCACCTACCCGCTGTCGATCCCGATCGACGGCATGGCCCTCAACATCACCTGCAACTCCTACGCCGACCAGATGGCGTTCGGCCTCACCGGCTGCCGTCGTACCGTCCCCCACCTCCAGCGCCTGCTGACCCACCTCGACACCGAGCTGGACGCACTGGAAACTGCAGCGGGGATCTAGCGACCACCCACGGACGCGGACTGTGGAGCCGGCCGGACGGCGCTAGGCGGCCGACCGGATCCCGGTGGGAGGCGATTGGCCGGTCAGAGGTACATCCGCTTGATCACGGCGTCGAAGGTGCGGTCGCCGAGGACCTTGCGGGAGCGGACGACGGTGCCCGCGCCGCGACCGACGGGATAGCGCGGCTTGGGGTGGGCGGTGGTGGCGGCCTTGAGGATCTTCGCGGCGACCGTGTCGGGGCTGCTGGCCATCCGCGGGCCGTCGCCGCGCTCCATGGTGGCCCGCACCTTCTGCGCCATCTCCTCGTAGCCACCGCCCCGGCTGACCTCGGTCAGGCTCTCCCGGGAGATGGTGTTCCACTCGGTGAGGATCGGCCCCGGCTCGATGATCACGACCTGGATGCCGAACGGCGCGAGCTCGAGCCGCAGGCTGTCGCTGAGGCCCTCCACGGCGAACTTGGTGGCGTGGTACCACGCCCCGAGCGGCTCGTAGAACTTCCCGCCGATGCTGCTGATGTTGATCACCCGGCCGCTCCCCTGCGCCCGCATGTGCGGGGTCGCGAGCTGGGTGAGCCGGGCCAGGCCGAAGACGTTGACCTCGAACTGCCGCCGGGCCTCGTCCATCGGCACGTCCTCGACGGCGCCGTAGGAGCCGTAGCCGGCGTTGTTGACCAGCACGTCGATCCGACCCTGCTCGTCGATCACCCGAGCCATGCCGTCGACCATCGACGCGTCGTCGGTGACATCCATCGCGAACGTCGTCACACCGGCCTTCGCCAGCGCCTCCATCCGGTCGACGCGCCTCGCCACGGCGTACGTCGTGAAGCCGGCGGCCTGCAGGCGCAGCGCCGCCTTCTCCCCGATGCCGCTCGAGCCGCCGGTCACCAGGGCCACCTTCGATGTCATGTGCACATCATGGCCCGACCCATGCCGCTTGGCGCGCCGGGGCTACGAGCCCGGTTGGAACCACACGGGGTCCATGGCCAGCTGCTCCACCTCGGCCATGGACAGCACCGGCGCGTCCCGGGTGGGGTCACTCACGTGGACGTAGTTGCTGGCGCGCACGTACACGCTCGTGCCGTCCTCGAAGGTCACGCTCGCGATGTGCTCGAAGGCCCGTGACGAGGCGTCGGTGCTGTCGGGATGCGAGGCGGAGGTGAACATGCAGCCGTGGGCGACCGGTGTGAAGGACTCCGATGAACCCGGCTTTCCGGACATCTGACTGCACCCTTGCGTGGCTTGGGTGATCCGGGTCTGCGAGAGGGGCCGTCCCCCCACGAGCTCGACCAGGACCGTGCCGGCCCCCGACCCGTCGGGGTCGAGAGTGCGCAGGACCCTGACGAAGGGCTGCGCCTTGACCCCTCCCGAGGTGGCCGAGACGGGATCGCCCGGCACGGGTAGGCGCGCCGTCAGGCGTGCGTCGGTGATCTCCGGCGAGGGCATGCCCGGGCCCTGGTCGGTCGTGCCCTGGCCGGCCACGGCGATGCCGTCGGCCTGCCCAGACCCGCCGAAGTGGAGGCTCGCCCCGAGTGCCAGCGCCCCGACCGCGAGGATCCCGACACCGGCCCCGACGCGACGGCGGCGCTGAAGTCGACGCCCGTCGAGCAGGGCCCGTGAGATCAGCGCTTCGCTGTTGAACTCCACCATGCCGAGCACGGCTCCGAGGTCCTCGTGGGTCTCCATCAGCTGGCGTCCTCTCGCGTGGTCGTGGTCGGAACATGTACGTCGGCGCCGAGGGCGGCGCGGACCCTGGCCAGGGCCCGTGAGGCCCGGCTGCGAACTGCCTGTGGGGTCAGCCGGAGCTCGGCGGCGACGCTCGCGACGTCGCGGTCCAGGAGGTAGCGGTGGACCACGACCGCCCGGTCAAGGGGCTCCAGCTCACGCAGCGCCGCCAGCAGGGCCTGGCGCATGACCACGTCGTCCTCGGGGGCCCGGGTCTCGGGGACCTCGGCGACCGGGATCTCCCGGCTGCTGCGCTTGCGTACGCCGTCCAGGAACAGCCGGGTCTGCATGGTCCGTACGTAGGCGACGGGGTTGCCCGCCGCCTGGATCCGACCCCACGTGACGTAGGCCCGGGTCAGCGTCGACTGGACGAGATCCTCGGCCGCGGCGATCTCTCCTGTGAGCAGGATCGCGGCTCGCATCAGCTCAGCGCTCCGCGCTCGCGCGAAGTCCTCGAACTCCGCTTCGTCGCGACGCCTCACCTGCTACCCCCTCGAGTGGTCCCTCACCTGTCTAGACGAGATGGCGGGCCGAGTTGTGTCAGAGACTCTCGGCGAGCCCACCGCCCACGGTCTCGGCGGCCGCACGGAGCCGGGCGCGGGTGATGTCGCTGACGCGTGCGTAGCCGGCCAGCTCTGCGTTGGAGCCGGAGCGGGTGGGCTCGGGTGAGTTGATCGACAGGCACGTACGACGTCCGCCGTCGGCGGCGTTCTGCAGCGCGACCGCGTGGCCCGTCGTACCACTCCCGGCGAAGGGGTCGAGCACCCGCGCGTCGTCGGGCATGGTCTCCAGGATCCGGCGGATCAGCCCGGTCGGCTTGGGGGACTCGAAGAGATGGCCCACCAGTGCCTTGAGCTCGGCGACGGCGGTGTCGGTCGAGCCGATCTCGGAGGCCAGCCAGATCGTGCGCAGCTTCTTGCGGCGACCCTCCTGCAGCCAGTCCAGCTGGAAGACGTCGGCGCGCCGACCCAGTGCGCCGTTCACCCAGCGGCAGACCACGTCGTCGGGGCGTTCGGCGATCAGGGACGCCGACCAGCGCCACACCGCGGGCGCGCCGTCGCCGAACACCGGCTTGATCTCGACCCCGCCGTCGAACGGATCCACCGAGACCCGGCCGGTCTCGGGTGAGCCCCAGATCGCGAAGTGCATGGTCGGCGCGGTGACCGGGTTGAACTTCTTGTTGGTGTTGCGCAGCGGCAGCCGGCGATGGCGGCGTCCGTCCGGCGTGGTCAGGGGAAAGTCCGACGGGTCGACCGTCGACGGGCTGGACGGGTCGAGCGCGCAGGTCGACGGCGTACCCGCGTAGACCAGGAGGTACTCGTGCGACGTCGCGAAGCCGCCGCCGAGCTGGCGGCCCTTGGGGTTGAGGTTGACCACGATCTGCGCGAGGAAGGCGGCCTCGCCGAAGACGTCGTCCATCAGCAGCCGCAGCCGAGCCGCTTCGTGGTCGTCGATGCTGACGAACACCGCGCCCCGCTCGCTCAGCACGTCGCGTACGGCGTGCAGGCGAGGCCGGATCATCGCCGCCCACACGTCGTGCCGGTCGACGTGGCGGCCGGCCACCTTGTCGCGGTAGGCGAAGGGGTTGCCGGTGTTGTACGGCGGGTCGAGGTAGACCACGTCGAAGCGGCGGCCCTGGGCCGCGAGGCGGGGCAGCACGTCGAGGTTGTCCCCCTCGACGAACACGTTCCACGGCTCCACGGCCTCACGCTAGGCCCCCGATCGGGGTGTTCGGGCCCGACACGGCGTGCGCCCTTCCGTCGCTGGGCAGATCAGAACGTACGGTGAACGCCATGTCTGCCGCACCGCACCGCCGTGTCGCCGGAGCGCTGGCGTCGTTCCTGCTCGTCCTGTCCCCTCTCGTGCTGGCCGTCGGTACGACGCCGAGCACGGCCGCGAAGACCACCGGCGACGTCGCCTGGACGGTGGCCCCGGGCGTGGAGTACCGGGAGTGGCAGTTCCGCACCGCCGCCGGACCACAGCGCATCCACGTGCTCGACATCGACCCGAACGCACCCGGGGTCAGCCTCGACTACCTCGCACACCGCCGGCTCCGGTCCAACACGACGACACGCAAGCTCCTCTCCCACGACGCGAAGGGAGTGGGCGGCGTCAACGGCAGCTTCTTCGACATCGAGGACACGGGCGCACCCCTGGGCCTGGGCCGCAGCTCGACCCGGGGCCTGCTGCACGCCGCCACGGCCGGCTGGAACAACGCCTTCTACCGGGCCGCGGACGGCAGCTACCACATCGGACCACTGACTCCCCTGGCCCAGGTCACCGGCCATCCCGAGCTGCGGGTCACCGGCTACAACGTCCCGCACGCCCGGCCGAACGCCGTCACCATCTACACCGCGACCTGGGGCGCTGCGGCAGGCCGGCGAGTCGTCGACGACCCGAACGCTGAGGTCCGAGAGGTCCACGTGCGCCAGGGCATCGTCCGCCAGAACAGCCGGCACCTGATGCCGGAACGGCCCTTCCACGGCTTCCTGCTGCTCGGGGTCGGCGCCGCAGCGCCGCTGCTGAAGTCCCTGACGGTCGGGTCGCCGGTGTCGGCCCACTGGTCGCTGGACCAGCCGACGAAGATGGCGATCACCGGGAGCCAGATCCTCGTGCAGGACGGCCAGGTGATCGCCAGCAACGACCGCATGTCGGCACCGCGCACGGCCGTCGGCATCGACCCGAGCACCGGACACATCCTCCTCGCCGCCCTCGACGGGCGGCAGGCCGGAGCGGCCGGCATGTCCACGCTGGCCTGGGCCAACGAGCTGGCCGGGCTCGGCCTCGGCACCGCCCTGAACCTCGACGGTGGCGGCTCCACCACGATGGTCGCCCGCGATGCGCTGGGCCTGTCGAACGACGTGGTGAACACCCCGTCACTGGGCTATCAGCGCCACCTGCCGGACGTGCTCGCGGTCGACTACGCGCCACCGGCCGGCTGAGTCAGTCCGAGCCCGGGACGCTCGCGATCGCGACCGTGGTCACCGCGGCCAGGCACTCCTGGAGCGGGCTGGCCACCTCCTCGCCGGTGATCTGCACCTGACCATCGGCGTCGAGGGAGACCACGGCGCCCGGCGGCCGGTCGCAGCCCACCGCGACCACGGCGCCGTACACGAGGTAGCCGCTCGCGGCCGCCTGATGGACGGCGGTGTTCACCCGGACCGCCATCGTCGGCGGCCGGAACTGCTGGGTGAAGGCCCGGATGTGGGCCTTCGTGTCCAGGAGGGTGGCGCTCGTCGAGACCGTGCCGCCGCCACCGGTCACCGAGAGCAGGGGCAGCACGTGCGCGCCCGTGACCGGCCCGGCGGACGGACTGTCCGCGCCGGCGGCCGTGGACGAGGTCCGCGAGCCGCACCCGGCAGTGCTCAGCAGGGCAGCGGTCGCGAGCAGGGCTCCGAGAGTGCGTTTCATGGAGATCGGACGTGGCGCGGTGGCAGCGGGTTCCATCATCGGACCCTGACATGAGCGGGGGCGAGATCGAAACCCGTGAGGACTTCATGGCGTTGCGCCACCGCGAGCACGCGGGAGTCCGCCCAGCGCGGTCCGATCACCTGCAACCCGACCGGCAGGCCGTCGGGGGTGAGGCCCGTGGGCACGGCGCACGCCGGCTGCCCGGTCAGGTTGGCGGGCAGGGCGAGCAGGCACCAGTCGTCGAAGAACGGGTCGATGGGGGTGCCGTCGATCCGGTCCGGACCGGTGACACCGGTGCCGAAAGCCGGGATCGGGAGCGACGGCGCGAGCAGGACGTCGTACTTCTCGAAGAAGGACTCCCAGGTCTCGGTGAACTCACGGCGTCGCTCCTGCACGTCGAGATAGTCCGACGCCGCCACCGACCGCCCCGCCTCCACGATCTCCCGGGTGAGGTCATCGATGCCGTCGCGGCCCAGGAGGGGTCCCTCCGAGGCGAACCCCTCAACGAGGGCGGTGCTGTTCCACAGCTCGGTCGGGTAGCCGGTCACCGGGCAGGTCTCGGTCACGGCCGCACCGTCGTCGACCAGCCGGTCGACTGCGGCCCGGAAGGCCGACCGGACCACCGGCTCGACCGGAGCCCAGCCAAGATCCTCCGACACCGCCACGCGCAGGCGCGACCAGTCGACGTCCCGGTCGGCGTCGAGCGGCACCGGCCAGCTCAGCGGGTCGGCCGCGTGTGCGCCGGCCATCACCCGGAGCGCGAGGGCAGCGTCGCGGACCGACACCGCCAGCGGCCCGTCCACCGACAGGGAGGGCCAGCCGCGGAAGCCCGGCAGCTTCGGCACGAGGCCGAACGTCGGCTTGTGTCCGACCACACCGCAGAAGGCGGCCGGGATCCGAATCGAGCCGCCGCCGTCCGTCCCGAGCGCGATCGGCGTCGCACCGTAGGCGACCGACGCGCCGGCGCCGCCGCTGGAGCCGCCCGGCGTCCGGTCCAGGGCCCAAGGGTTGCGGGTGGTGCCGAAGACGGCGTTGGTGGTGTAACCGCGGTAGCAGAACTCCGGGTTGTTGGTCTTGCCGACGATGACCGCCCCGGCCGCGCGCAGCCGGGCCACCGGTACGGCGTCCACGTCGGGCACGAAGTCGCGCAGGGCCAGCGAGCCGTTCGTGGCCGGCTGGCCGGCCATCCAGATGTGGTCCTTGATGGACACGGGTACGCCGGCCAGCGGGCCCAGCGTGGACGGGTCGGCCGCGTCGAGCTCGCGAGCCCGCGCCAGGGCGTCGTCCCGGAGAACGACCGTGAAGGCGTTGACCTCACCGTCCCGGGCCTCGATCCGGTCGAGGGCAGCACTCACGAGCTCCTCGGCCGTGGTCGTCGCGTCGCGGACGGCCGCGGCCATCGCGGTCGCGTCGCTCATCCCTCGGTGCGCTCGTGCGCCAGAGCCTCGCGCTCCAGCACGTCGGCCTGCTCCTCGGCGAGCCGCGCCTCCGCCTCCACGTCGATGCCGCGGCACAGGACCCAGTAGAGGATCGCGGAGACGGGCAGGCCCACGAACAGCGAGTAGTCCGCGCCGTGCGCGGCGTTGGCCACCCAACCGGAGTAGAGGCCGGTGCTGAAGAACGGCAGCATCGCGCCGAAGCCGACCAGATAGGAGACGATGCCGCGCCAGCCCCAGCGACCGTAGATTCCGTCGGGCTTGAATATCTCGGCGATCGCGTAGTGCCCCTTGCGCACCACGAAGTAGTCCACCAGGTTCACCGCCGTCCAGGGGATGAAGAAGTAGAGCACCAGCAGCAGGAAGTTCTCGAAGTTGTCGAGGAACGACGACGAGCTGGCCAGGGCGACCACGAGCGACAGCAGCGCCGTGAGACCGATCATGACCAGCCGTACGACCAGGGTGGGCCGCACCTTCTTGAACGAGTCCATGGCGCTGATCAGGGTGAGCGAGCCGCCGTACATGTTCAGCGCGGTGACCGAGAGCAGGCCGACGGCGGAGAAGACGAGGATGATGTCGCCGAAGCCGTTGAAGAAGTGGTCACCCGACGACTTCAGCGAGGCGATCGTGTCGAACTGCGCGCCCGCCCAGGCCGCCAGTGCCGAGCCGATGAACATGATCCAGACCGCGCCGAGCCCGGACCCGCCGTAGGTCCACCAGAAGGTCCTGCGGACGGTGACGTCCGGCGGCAGGTAGCGCGAGTAGTCCGAGACGTAGATGGCCCAACTGATCTGGTAGCCGGCGACCACGGAGAACTGCAGGAGAAATGGCGTGAGGTCGAAGTTGCCGAGGTCGAACGACCCCGTCGGGTAGTGGAGCGTCAGCACGACGATGCTGAGGATGCCGAACAGCAGCAAGAAGCCGTAGGTGAGGTAGCGCTCCATCGTGTGGATGGCGTCGTACCCCAAGATGGCCGCCGCCGCTGCGGCCACGGTGCCCAGGACCAGCCACACCTTGGTGCTGCCGCCGAAGCTGGTGTGCAGGGCGTCGGAGCCCAGCAGCGTGTTGAACACGTTGAAGCCGGCGTACTGCACGTAGGCGAAGAACCACACCAGGATCGCGCCGATGTAGCCGAACTGCGGCCGCGACTGGATCATCTGCGGCAGCCCGAGCTGCGGTCCCTGGGACGAGTGGGCGGCCATGAAGAACGTGCCGACCACGGTGCCGAGGAGGATCGCGATCAGCGACCAGAGCAGGTTGCCACCAGCGGTCACGCCGAGCACGCCGACGGCCAGGGTCGCAATCTGTGCGTTGCTCATGAACCACAGCGGCCCGATGTGCCAGAGCTCGCCGTGCCGCTCGGCGAGGGGCACGTAGTCGATCGACCGGACCTCGACCGCGCTTCGGCGGGGCTCAGCTGCTGACGTCATCGTCGTACTCCTTTGCGTGGGTCGCCATCAGGGAGATCAGCTCATATGCCACGTGCGACGCGGCGATGCCGGTCACCTCCGCATGGTCGTAGGCCGGGGCGACCTCGACAATGTCGGCACCGACGACGTCGAGACCGGCCAGGCTGCGCAGGGTGGACAGCAGCTCGCGCGACGTCAGTCCCCCGGCCTCGGGCGTGCCCGTGCCCGGCGCCATACCGGGGTCGATCACGTCGATGTCGACCGAGACGTACGTCGGCCCGTTGCCCAGCCGCTGCCGCATCGCCGAGGCGATGCCGTCCAGCCCGAGCCGGTCGTAGTCGGTGCACGTCAGGACTCCGTATCCGAGCTCGCGGGTGTCGGCGAGGTCCGTGGCGGCGTACAGCGGGCCGCGGATGCCCACGTGCAGGGAGCGGCCGGTGTCGATCAGTCCTTCCTCGGCTGCGCGGCGGAACGGGGTGCCGTGCGTGTAGGGCTCCCCGAAGTAGGTGTCCCACGTGTCGAGGTGGGCGTCGAAGTGCAGAACCGCCACCGGTCCGTGGCGCTTCACCACCGCGCGCAGCAGCGGCAGCGCGATGGTGTGGTCGCCCCCGAGTGTGACCAGCCGGCCGGCCCGCGCGCCGAGGTCGTCGGCGCCGGACTCGATCGCGCTGATGGCTGCGGCGATGTCGAACGGGTTGGCGGCGATGTCGCCGGCGTCCGCCACCTGCACGGTGGCGAACGGTGAGACGTCCTGGGCCGGGTTGTAGGGGCGCAGCAGGCGCGACGACTGCCGGATGTGCGCCGGTCCGAAGCGGGCACCGGGTCGGTAGGACACGCCGGAGTCGAACGGCACACCCACGACCACGATGTCCGCCCGCTCGACGTCCTCGAGCCGCGGCAGCCGCGCGAACGTCGTCAGTCCCGCATAGCGCGGCACCTGTGTGGCGTCGACGGACCCGACCGGATCTACCACTGCTCTGCTCCCCTCAGACCTCGGGGAAGGGCTGCGCCTTGCCGAGCACGGTGAGTCCGTCCTCGACCATGAACCCGCGGGCGCGGTCGGCCTCGTGGTCGACGCCGACCTCGGCCCCCGCGGGGATCCGCACCTCCTTGTCGAGGATCGCGTTGCGGACCACGGCGCCGGCCCCGACGTAGACGCTGTTCAGCAGCACCGAGCCCTCGACGACCGCGCCCTGCTCGACCCGCACCCTCGGCGAGAGCACCGAACGGCGCACCTGTCCGCCCGAGATCACCACGCCGGGTGAGAGGAGTGCCTCCTCGGCGACCGGCACGCTGCCGTCGCCGCCCTTGGCGAGCTTCGCGGGCGGCTGCGGGCCGTAGTCGGTGAAGATCGGCCACTCGCTGTTGTAGAGGTTGAAGACCGGCAGCGGCGTGACGACATCCATGTGGGCGTCGTAGTAGGACTTCATGGTCCCGACGTCACGCCAGTAGCCACGGTCACGCTCGGTGGCGCCGGGGACCTCGTTGTCCTTGAAGTCGTAGACATCGGCCTCGTTGCGTCGTACGAACGCCGGCACGATGTCGCCCCCCATGTCGTGCTTGGAGCCGACCATGTCGGAGTCGCGGGTCACCGACTCCAGCAGCGCCTGGGCGTCGAAGACGTAGTTGCCCATGCTGGCGAGCACCTCGTCGGGGCTGTCGGGCAGCCCCACCGGGGCGGTCGGCTTCTCCAGGAACTCGCGGATCGCCTGGGGGTTCTTCGGCTGCACGTCGATCACGCCGAACTGGTCGGCCAGCGAGATCGGCTGCCGGATCGCGGCCACCGTGCAGGGCGCTCCGCTCTGCACGTGCTGGTCGACCATCTGGGAGAAGTCCATGCGGTAGACGTGGTCGGCGCCGACCACCACCACGATGTCGGGCTGGTCGTCGTGGATCAGGTTGAGCGACTGGTAGATCGCGTCGGCACTGCCGAGGTACCAGTGCTTGCCGACCCGCTGCTGGGCCGGGACGCTCGCGACGTAGTTGCCCAGCAACGTCGACATCCGCCAGGTGGTGGTGACGTGGCGGTCGAGCGAGTGGGACTTGTACTGCGTGAGCACGACGACCCGCAGGTAGCCGCTGTTGACCACGTTGGAGAGCGCGAAGTCGATCAGCCGGTAGATGCCCGCGAACGGCACGGCGGGCTTGGCGCGGTCGGCGGTCAGCGGCATCAGCCGCTTCCCCTCCCCGCCGGCAAGGACGATGGCCAGGACTCTCTTGCGGCTGGCGGGGCTCATGCAGTCACGTTAGTCATGTCGGGCGCTGCGGAGATAGGGGTAGCGTCCGGCCATGCGCGTCGACATCCTGACCAAGGAGTACCCCCCGGCGATCTACGGCGGCGCCGGGGTTCACGTGGCCGAGCTGGTCCGCGCGCTCCGCACCCTGTCCGACCTCGAGGTCCGGGTGCAGGCGTTCGGTGAGCCCCGCGACGAGCCCGGCACGTCGTCGTACGCCGACCTGGCCGAGCTCAAGGGAGCCAACGGCGCCCTCACCACGCTGGGGGTCGACCTCGCCATCGCCGAGGGCTGCGCCGGCACCGACCTGGTGCACTCCCACACCTGGTATGCCAACTTCGGTGGCCACCTCGCCTCCTTGCTGTACGACGTCCCGCACGTGGTCTCGGCCCACTCCCTGGAGCCGCTGCGGCCATGGAAGGCCGAGCAGCTGGGCGGCGGCTACCGGCTGTCGAGCTGGGTCGAGCGGACGTCGTACGAAGCCGCCGCGGCGGTGATCGCGGTGTCGCACGCGATGCGCGCCGACATCCTGCGCTGCTACCCCGCGATCGACCCGGACCGCGTGCACACCGTCCACAACGGCATCGACACCACTGCCTGGGCGCCGGTGACCGACCCCGACCGGGTGCGCACGCACGGCGTCGACCCCGACCGCCCGTCGGTGGTGTTCGTCGGCCGGATCACCCGCCAGAAGGGCCTGCCGCTCTTCCTGCGGGCCTGCCGCCAGCTGCCGCCCGACGTCCAGCTCGTGCTCTGCGCGGGCGCGCCCGACACCCCCGAGATCCTGGCCGAGGTCGAGGCCCTCGTCGACGAGCTGGCCACGACCCGGGACGGCGTGGTCTGGATCCGCGAGATGTTGCCGCGCGCCGACGTGGTCGCGCTGCTCTCGGCCGCGACCGCCTTCGTGTGCCCGTCGATCTACGAGCCGCTCGGCATCGTCAACCTCGAGGCGATGGCCTGCGAGACGGCGGTGGTCGCGACCGCGACCGGCGGCATCCCGGAGGTGGTCCTCGACGGCGAGACCGGGCTGCTGGTGCCGATCGAGCAGGCCACCGACGGCACGGGCACGCCGCTGGACCCCGACCAGTACGTCGCCGACTTCGCCGAGGCGCTCACCTCGATCGTCAGCGACCCCGACCGGGCCGCGGCGATGGGCCGGGCCGGACGCCAGCGCGCGATCGCGTCGTTCTCGTGGGCGGCGATCGCCGGGCAGACCGCGGAGCTCTATGCCTCGCTTGTCTGAGCCAGGTATACCTTCCGATCCGGCCGTATCGCGCACTGTTGCCCGTCGTAACGAACAGGGCATACCTTGACCGCCATGGAGCTGCTCCCGTCGGCCCACGTCGACACGTTCTGCCGTGACCATCTCCCGCCGGCCGACCAGTGGCCAGAGCTGAGCTTCGACCTGCCCGGGCTGCACTACCCCGACCGGCTGAACTGCGCGACCGCCCTGCTCGACGACATCGCCGCGCGGCACGGCGGCGACCGGCCGTGCCTGCACCAGCCCGGCCTCCCCACGTGGTCGTACGACGCACTGCTGGCGGCCGCGAACCAGGTTGCCCACGTGCTCGTCGAGGACCTCGGGATCGTGCCGGGCAACCGGGTGCTGCTCCGCGGACCCAACAACCAGTGGCTCTCCGCCGCGTGGTTCGGCGTGCTCAAGGCCGGCGCCGTGCTGGTCACCACGATGCCACTGCTGCGCACGGGCGAGCTCCAGACGATCCACGAGATCGCGCACCTCGACGCGGCCCTGGTCGACCACCGGTTCCTCGACGCCGTCGAGCCGCTCGGCGTCCCGACCCTGGCCTTCGGTGACGACGCGTGGGCGGAGCGGGTCGCCGCGAAGCCGGCCTGGTTCGACGACGTCGCGACGTCGTCCGACGACGTGTGCATGCTGGCCTTCACCTCGGGCACCACCGGCCGCCCGAAGGCGACCATGCACTTCCACCGCGACGTGCTGTCGATCTGCGAGACCTTCTCCCGTCACGTGCTGCAGCCGACGCCCGACGACGTCTTCACCGGCACCCCGCCGTACGCCTTCACATTCGGCCTCGGCGGCGTGCTCCTCTTCCCGCTGCACGCCGGGGCCTCGACCCTGCTCGTTGAGAAGGCGACACCGATCGAGCTCGCGGACCTCATCGACGAGCACCGGGTCACGATCTGCTTCACCGCACCGACGGCGTACAAGGCGATGCTCCTCCAACGGCCAGAGGGCAAGGCGTTTCCTTCTCTGACCAAGGCGGTCTCGGCCGGCGAGCACCTGCCGAAGGCGGTGTGGGAGGCGTTCCGCGACGCCACCGGCGTGGAGATCATCGACGGCATCGGGGCGACCGAGATGCTGCACATCTTCATCTCCGCGGCGGGCGACGACATCCGGCCGGGGTCGACCGGCCGGGCCGTGCCGGGCTTCACCGCCACGGTCCTCGACGAGGACGGCCACGAGGTGCCGCCCGGCGAGCCGGGGCTGCTGGCGGTGCGGGGCCCGACGGGCTGCCGCTACCTCGACGACCCGCGGCAGGCGGCCTACGTGCGCTTCGGCTGGAACCTCACCGGCGACACGTTCCTGCGCGACGAGGACGGCTACTTCTGGTACCAGGCGCGCAGCGACGACATGATCGTCAGCTCCGGCTACAACATCGCCGCGCCCGAGGTCGAGGAGGCGCTGCTCAAGCACCCGGCGGTCGCGGAGTGCGCGGTGGTCGGCGTGCCCGACGACGCGCGCGGCATGCTGGTCAAGGCGTACGTCGTGCCCGTTCCTGGGGCGGGGGCCGGGGGCGGCGAGGTCACCGCCGCCGAGCTCCAGGACTTCGTGAAGGCCGAGATCGCGCCGTACAAGTACCCCCGCGCCCTCGAGTTCGTCGTCGAGCTGCCCCGCACGGCGACCGGCAAGCTCCAGCGCTTCCGGCTCCGCGAGCCCCATGCCTGAGCACTCCCCGCGGCACCTGATCCTCACCCTGTTCGGGCTCTACGCCCGCGACGCTTCGACCGGCTCGGGACGAGCGGCGAACTGGCTCTCGGTGCGCGCCCTGATCGCGCTGATGGCCGACCTCGACGTGGACGCGGCCGCCACCCGGTCGTCGGTCTCGCGGCTGAAGAGGCGCGGCGTGCTCGAGCCGAGCCGGCAGGGCGGGCAGGCCGGCTACACGCTCTCTGACTCCGCTGTGGCGGTCCTGGTCGAGGGCGACGCCCGGATCTGGTCGCGGCCGCGGGCGTCGGTCGCGGACGGCTGGCTGGTCGTGGTCTTCTCGGTCCCGGAGTCCGAGCGCGAGAAGCGCCACGAGCTGCGCTCCCTGCTGACCAGGCTGGGCTTCGGCACCGCCGCGCCCGGGGTCTGGGTCGCCCCGGCGACGGCGTACGACGAGACCCTGGCCGCCGTCGAGCGGCAGGGGTTGGCGTCGTACACCGAGTTCTTCCGCGGCGCCTACCTCGGCGTCGGCTCGGTCGACGCACGGGTCGGTGAGTGGTGGGACCTGGCCGCGGTGGCCGCCCTGTACGACGAGTTCCTGGCCGAGCACCGACCGCTGGCCCGGCTCCGCGGCACCGACCCGGCCCGCGCGTTCGCGGCGTACGTGCCGATGCTGACCGCTTGGCGGCGCTTCCCCTACCTCGACCCGGGAATCCCGCTCGACCTGCTGCCCGCCGACTGGCCCGGCGTAGCGGCGGGAGACCTGTTCGAGACCCTCGACGACCGGCTCCGCGGGCCGGCCGCGGAGCACGCCCACCGGCTGATCCCTGCGGTCTGATACCCCGCGTGCCCCTGTTTCATCATGTGAAGGTGTCGAACCTGCACTTCTCATGGTGTGCACACCGTGAGAAGTGCTGGTTCACCTGCTTCACATGGTGAAACGAAGGACCACCCCTACAGGACCGCGAGACCCTGGAGCTCGACCACGGCCTCGGTGTCCCAGAGCCGGGTGACCCCGATGCCGGCCGAGGCCGGGTAGCCGGTGCCGACCAAGCGCTTCCAGACCTCGCCGAGCTCGCGGGAGTGGGCGCGGTAGTCGTCCATGTCGACGATGTAGATCGTCAGGGAGGCGAGCCGGTCGGGGGTGCCACCGGCCTCGGCGAGCGCGGTCAGCAGGTTGCTCAGCGCCTGCTCGAACTGCGCCACCACCCCGCCGCTCACGATCGCGCCGGAGGCATCCATTCCGGTCTGGCCGGCGAGGAAGACCGATGTGCCGCGGCCGACCACGGCATGGGAGAAGCCCGACGGCCTCGCCAGTGACTCGGGGTTGACCCTGTTCAGCTCTGCCATCAGCTCTGTACCGCTCCTCCGTCGACATTGAGACCCTGCCCGCTGATCGCGCCGTTGTCGACGCACAGCATCACCGCGGCCGCGACCTCGTCGACGGTGACCAGCCGACCGATCGGCTGCATGTCCGCCAGGATCTGCCGGGCCTCGGCCTCGCTGCGGCCGGTGCCGGTCGAGATGTGGGCGACCGACTCGTCGGTCATCGGGGTGTCGACGTAGCCGGGGCAGACGGCGTTCACGGTCACACCGGACCGCGCCACCTCGGCCGCC
>JAWWPM010000549.1:0-3752 GCA_033854915.1 Nocardioidaceae bacterium | reverse complement strand
GACGCCGTACGTGATCGGGGTGACGGTACGACGACGCGGCTGGTCGATCACGTTGAAGCCGGAGCAGGTGATCAGCGCGCGGTCGCCGCCGGCGACGGTGCTCACGGCGATCGGGACGCAGTCGATGTTCAGCACACCACCGGGCACCGGGCCGTGCACCAGCGAGGCGCTGCTGTCGGTGTCGAGGCGCCACAGGGTGGTCGGCGCGGCCGCGGTCCGCCAGGTGCGGCCACCGTCACCGGAGGTGTAGCCGTGCACCTTGCACGCGGCGTCGGCGCCGACGACCGTGAGCAGGCCGTCGGTCATCGCGGTGCCGAGCGCCTCCTGGAGCCCGGGCACGGTGACCGCCCGGAGCGGGGCGAGGTACGTCGGCGCCACCCAGACCCGTGCCCGCACCGGCTCCCGCCGGTCACAGGTGCCCCGGGTGGCCCGCATCAGGCCACCGGACGGCGAGGTGGCGAGGGACAGCGGACCGACGATCGGCAGCGTGCTCGGTGCCGCGTCCGCGGTGCTGGTGGCGACCGGCGGGGAGTCCGCGACGGGCGCCCGCTGGTGGTGCACCGCGAGGTAGGCGAGCACCAGGACGACGGCGTCGACCACTGCCACCACCGCGACGAACACCGGAGACCGGGTCCATCGCATGCGATCCATCCTGCCACGGTGGTGACCGCCCCCCGGGTAGACTCGAGGGGGCGCCGGGGGTGGTTTCCATGCCTGGCGCACGTCCGGACACCCGAAATTCCGGTGGCGCGCAGCACCCGCCACCGCAGGAGAGCTGACTCGCACATGGACGCTTCAGGAGACCAGCCGCGCAGCGGCAGCTCGTTCATCGGCTTCGCCGACGACGAGCACGAGCCCGACGACGTCCACGACGAGACCGCCACCGGCGACGGTGACGAGCCGCCCTCGGGTCGGCGCCGGCGCACCAGGCGCGGCGGCTTCTTCCGGCGGCACAAGGCGCTGACCGTGCTGCTGGTGATCCTGGCCCTGGTCGTGGGCGTGCTGGCCACCGGCGGCGTCCTGCTCAACCGGGAGATCGGCAACATCCCGCGGATCCCGCTGGTCATCAACGGTCCCCGGCCCTCCGCGCCGACCGGCAAGTTCGCCTCGTCGATGAACATCCTGCTCGCCGGCGCCGACAACGGCGACAACGGCGACAGCATCGCCTCGGAGGTCAAGAAGGGCAGCTGGAGCGCGGGCTCGCACCGCTCCGACACGATCATGGTGCTGCACCTGACCGCCGACCGGAAGCACGCCTACCTGATCTCGATCCCGCGCGACACCTACACCAACATCGACGGTTACGGCATGCAGAAGATCAACGCCGCGTTCTCGTTCGGTGGGCCGTCGCTCTACGTGCAGACCATCGAGCAGTTCACGGGGCTGCGGATGAAGCACCTCGCGATCATCGACTGGAACGGCTTCCGCGACCTGAGCACCGCGCTCGGCGGGGTCCGCGTCTACGTCGCGCAGACCAGCTACGACAGCGCCAACCGGATCACCTGGCACCAGGGGTGGCAGACGGTCTCGGGCGACCGCGCGCTGCGCTACGTCCGACAGCGCCACGGCCTGGCCCACGGCGACTTCGACCGGATCCAGCGCCAGCAGAACTTCATGCGCGCGATGCTGGCCCAGCTGGCCTCCCGCGGCACGCTGACCAACCCGGTGAAGTTCAAGAACTCGCTGCACGCGATCACCGGCAACCTGACCGTCGACGACGAGCTCGGCAACGGCGACATCCGCTCGCTGGCCTGGTCGCTGCGCAAGCTGCGGCCGAAGGACATCACGTTCCTGACCACGCCGATGAAGCGCTTCGACAGCAACGAGGCCGGCAGCGTGATCATCCCCGACCTCGCGAAGACCGCCGAGCTGTTCGGTGACGTCGCGACCGACGACCTCGAGGAGTACGTCCAGAAGTACGGCGGCGCAGGCAGCCTGCACTCGCCGACCGGCGTCCGCTAGTCCGAGCGGCGCTTGCCGCTCGGCGTCGTCGTCTGCGTCTCGCCCTCGTCGGACACCGCCGGGCGCTCGACCGGCGGCACGGCGGGGAGCTGCGACGCGCGCTCGATCGGTCGCTCGAGACGCTCGACCGGACGGCGGTCGCGCTGGGCCTGCTCGGCGACCCGCTTCGCCTCCTTGCGCCGGGCGCGCCAGGAGCTCGGCGTACGACTGCTGCCGTAGACGTAGGCGCTGTAGTAGTCCTGCGAGTGGGTGCCGTAGCCGTAGCCGTAGACGACCGAGCCGATGCCCTTCTGCGGGGCGCGGTTCAGCACCGAGCCGAGCAGGTGTCCGCCGACCTGGTCGAGCACCTTGCCGGCGAGCTTGGCCTGCTCCTTGAAGGTGCGGCCGACGGCCAGCACCAGGATCGCGCCGTCCACGGTGCCGCTGAGCAGGCCCGCGTCGGTGACCGGCAGGAGCGGTGGGGCGTCGATCAGCACCAGGTAACCCTGGCTGACCAGGTCCTCGATCATGTGCTGCATCCGCTGGGAGCCGAGCAGCTCGCTCGGGTTGGGCGGGATCCGGCCGGCGACGATCACCCGCAGGTTGGGCAGCCCCGGGTCCTGGATCGTGTGCTCGAGGGTCAGGTCGCCGGCCAGCACCTGGGTCAGGCCGATCGCGGGGTCGAGGTCGAAGATGCTGGAGACCATCGGCCGGCGCAGGTCGCCGTCGATCAGCATCGTCTTCTGCCCGGCGGCCGCGAGCACGCGGGCCAGGTTGGAGGTCACCACCGACTTGCCCTCACCGGCGTTGGCGCTGGTGACCACGATGCTCTGCGGCGGGTTGTCGACGTCGACGAAGCGGAGGTTGGTGCGGAGCTGGCGCAACGCCTCGGCTGCGGGGCCGGTCTGCGACTGCACGATGCCCGCGGCGCCGACCCGGTCGAGCTCGTCGGACTCCGGAAGGATCGTGAGCACGCTGGTGCCGACCAGGCTCTCCATGTCGTCGACGGTGCGGATCCGGCTGTCGAGCTGACGGCGGACCAGGGACAGCGCGTAGCCGAGCAGGATGCCGAGCACGCCGCCGGCCAGCAGGTTCGTCGGGTAGCTCGGCGACGTGGGCGCGCTCGGGAGCGCCGCCTGCTCGCTGGGCACCAGCTTGACCAGCGAGGTCAGGGGGGCGCCGGCAGGGCGGGCCGCGGACTCGAGGTCGGACGCCTCCTTCGAGAGCGCACCGATCACGGCGTTGGCCAGGTCGCGCGCCTCCGCGGGCGTCGACGCACTGGCGAAGATGGTCAGGCTCGGGATGTCGGTGGAGGCGACCGCGCTGAACCGGCCGGCGATGTCGGAGGGATCCGCCTGGAGCTTGAGGGCCGAGATCACGCGGCTGGCGACGCGCGTGTTGCCGACCAGGCCGGCGTACTGCTTGGCCTTGGTGAGCGCCAGGGTGTTGGCGCTGAACTGCTCGCTGACGGAGTTGCCGGCGTCGACCGTGACGTAGCCGACCGAGGTGGCGGTGTAGACGACCGGCTGCCGCGACGTGTACAGGAACGCGAGCACCAGGAACAGCGAGAACATCACGAAGATGGTCTTCACGTTGGCGCGCGTCAGCCGCACGAAATCGAGGACGGTCACGGAACTCCTCACCGGCTACCTCAGGCGTCACACAACTTTACAAGGCCAACAGCGCCAAAACGCGTTGTTCCGGCTCCCCCGGAGCGCCCCACTCCTATCCTCGGGACCATGACCGCGGTCCCGATCGAGCTGCAGGCCCGGGTGTCACTGGCCCATGCCGCGGTCCAGGCGCTCGCGGAG